>JBOGYW010000114.1:0-7160 GCA_050696815.1 Solirubrobacterales bacterium
TGCTTCGCCTCGATACGCGGCGCGCGGTCGAGGATCTCGAAGATCCGCGCTCCCGCGGCGGTGGCGCGCTGCGCCATGCCGAGCGAGCTGCCCAGCATGCGCATCGGCCCGATCAGCATGCCCATGTAGAAGTAGAAGGACGTGAAGTGACCGAGCGACATGTTGCCCTGGATCACCTGGTTGCCGCCGTAGATCAGTACCGCCGCGAGGCCGAGCGAGGGGATAAACCCAAGCAGCGGGTCGTAGAACGCGCTGAGCTTGGTGGAGTAGAGCTTTTGGTCGAAGACGCGCTGCGCGCTGACGCCGAACTTCTCGGCGCGCTCGTCCTCGCGGGCGAAGGCCTTGATCACGCGGATGCCGGAGATGTTCTCCTCCACGTCGGCCGAGAGCTCGGCGATCCGCTGCTGCGCCTCCTGCACCGCCGGGCGCGACTTGCGGCCGTAATGCGCGGCCGAGAAGACGATGAACGGCATCGTCGCAAGGATGATCAGCGCCAGGTCGGGCTGGAGATAGAGCATGACGGCCGCGCTGATCAAGATCGTGAACGCGCTCTGGATCATGAAGATCAGTCCGTAGCCGAGGAAGAAGCGCACGACCTGCAGGTCAACCGTCGCACGTGACATCAGCTGCCCGGTCTGTTGGTCGTGGAAGAAGCCGATCTCGAGGTCCTGCAGGTGCGAGTAGATGCGGCTGCGCATGTCGTGCTCAACGCCGAGCGACACGCGCCCGCTGATCACACGCCGCGAAACCGCAAGCGCCGCGCGGATCACGCCGGCCGCCAAAACGCCGCCCGCGACCCACCACAACATCGTCATGTTCTCGTTCTGAACCTCGGTGACGGCGGCGCCCGCCAGCAGCGGAATCGCCGCGCCGATGCCCATCGATCCGGCCGCCAGCACCACGGACCAGGTCACACCCGATCGATACGGCTTTAGAAAGCCCAGTACTCGCCAAAAAGTCGTCACTTCAGAAAGTATAGTTTTGGCGCGCCGCACACGAGGCGGATGCGGCCAAAAGGGGGAGAGTTAGGCGTTCTTCAGCGAGTGCGGCCGCACGTGACCGGTCTCGCCGCCCTCGTGCGTGATCAGCTTGGCCTGGTGCAGTGCCTCGTCTGAGCGCGTGAGCACCGAGTCGGCGTCCTCACCGGCCTCCCAGATCGTCGTGCTGATGCTCGCGGTTGGCGAAACGTCATTCACGAGCGCCAAACGGGCGCTTTTGATCACGGCGCCGAGGCGCGTTGTCATCGCCATCAGGTCGACTTCGTTGTGCACCCGGCAGACGATCACGAACTCGTCGCCGCCGCGGCGCGCGCCGATGTCGCCATTGCGCAGGGTCATCCGCATCACGTCGGCGACCGCAACCAGGACCTTGTCGCCGAGCGTGTGGCTGTGCAGGTCGTTGACGAGCTTGAATTCGTCGAGATCGACGGCGATCAGGGCGACGATGTCGTCGTCACGCGAATCGCGCGTATCGGCCATCGCCCGGCGCAGTCCGCGCATGTTCGCGAGGCCGGTCAACGCGTCGACGGTCGAAAGTTCCACCGCGCGGGCGGCGCACTCGCGCGTGGTCCTGCGCGCCTTCGCCAGCAGGCCGCAGAGCACGACCATCGTCAGCACGGTGATGCAGATTCGCGCCCAGGTGAAGCCGTAGTCGGCAGTGACCAAAGCCGCGCCGAAGAGGCCGAGCGCGCCGGCAAGGTACGGCAGCGCGCGCGGCCCTTCGAACGCATATGCCGCGCAGACGATCGGTACCAGGTACAGATCGGCCAGCGGCGCCCGCAATGTCCCCGCGTTGAACTCGATGTAAGTAATCAGCGCCAGCATCAGCAAGAGCTGTGCCTGCAGCCAGTGCCCGCTGACGCGGCGTGTGGCGGCGAGTAGATCGAAGCTCGCCAGCACGAACATGGCGACCGCCGGCAGCACCAGAACATGCACGGGAAGGTGCTCGCCGGTGGTGGTGAAGGCAGAACCGAACAGGGCGATCGCCGCGCCGAACGTCATCACAGCGAATACGCGCCATGACGGGGCGGTGCCCAGTACGCGGCGGATCGCGCGCGCCATGCGCAGGTCCTCGCCGGCCGAGCCGCCGGCGTCGTCACGCGCGTCGCGGGCGCGGCTGTGGCGGCGGCGTTCGTAAGACTCTTCGGAGTTCTCCGCGCTGTTGGCGCGGCGGCGGCGCTCGGGGTGCGCGCACAGTTTGGCCTCGTGTAGCTCAGCGTCGCAGCGCTCGAGCAGCGCGTCGACTTCTTCGCCCGCGCTCTGCACAACGTAGGCGACGCTGCCGTGGGGGTTGACTTCGGGGCATACCCGTGCGCGACCGCGATGTATTGCCTCTGCAAGCTTGGCTCGCAGAGCTTCGAGGTCGCGGCTGTCTGCTTCGCGCACGAGCACGGAAAATTCGTCGCCGCCACGGCGTGCGAAGAGATCGGCCGACTCGATCGTGCCGTCGATCTCGGCAGCGACCGATTTCAGCACCGCGTCGCCGACCGAGTGGCTGAAACGGTCGTTGACCTGCTTGAAGTCGTCGAGGTCCATCGCGAATAGCGCGAAGACCGAAGGGCGGGCGGAACGGTTGCTGACTTCGTCCAGTGAACGGCGCAGCTCGCGCAGGTTTGCTGCGCCGGTAAGCGGGTCCACGACCGAGAGCCGGCGGTTGATCCGGACGATCGCGCGCAGCTCGCTCTGCGACCAGGTGATTACGAACACGACCGACAGCACGACGGTTGTGGAAGTGATTGCGCGCGCCGTCGCGTCATCGATCAGCAGCAGGGAGATGCCGATCCAGCAGGCCCAGATCGCCGCGTACGGCAGCGAGTGCTTGACCGACATCAGGTAGGCAGTTACGACGATCGGGAAGAGGCAGATGATCGTCGTCGCGCTGAGTGCCTGGCCGGTCATCGCCGCGCCGGCTCCGAGGATCACGATCGCCGCGATCGAGCGAAAATGCGGTCCCCAGGACGCATGAGGTGCCCAGCGGGCGCCGGCGATGCAGATCAGGGCCATCGCCAACCCGATCACTCCGCACACGCCGACGCCAGCAGGCACATCGCCGGTGACAAGCCCAAGGATCGTGAAAAGCACTCCACCGGAGCCATACAGCACCGCCGACGACAACCACGCATGGCGGGGGTCGATGCCGATTGCGTCGAAGTCGGCGAATCCGCCTGGATTCGCCTCTGCGTTGCTGTGGGTGTTCTCTCTCGATCGCTTCACAGGTTCATCACCTGAACAGGGGATCGAACGGCCTCCAAGAGCTACCTAGCGGTAGCGTCCAAACCTGGACATATGTTCGTGGGGGCGAAACCCCAGCGAGCTATTTCAAGCCCTCTGCGATGGGCAAAAGCACGGATCTGTCCGCTGCGGTAGAAGTAGCGGGGGAGGGACTCGAACCCCCGACACGCGGATTATGATTCCGCTGCTCTAACCAACTGAGCTACCCCGCCGGGAGGGACTAAGCCTAACAATGCTGATGTCCGTGCCAAATGTCTCCGAAGGCGTCGATCGAAGCGTTCTCGATGCCATCGGCGAGGCGTTTTCACCGGCGCGCGTGCTCGACCTGCATACCGATGCTGACCACGGCCGAGCCGTGTTCACGCTCGTCTCGCGCCAGGGCGAACTCGCCGCGGCGCTTGCGAACGGCGCTGCCCAGGCGGCGCGATCGATCAACGTCGACCGCCACGCCGGTATCCATCCGCACATCGGCTCCTTCGATGTCGCACCCGTCGTCTACCTCGACCCGGCCGAGCGCGGCGCGGCCTGCGCCGAGGCGCTGCTCGCCGGACACCTGATCGCAGAACGCGCGCGCGTGCCGGTCTTCCTCTACGGCGAACTCGCCAACGGACGCGAGCGCGCCGAGATCCGCGCCGGTGGCGTCGAAGGACTCACAGAGCGGATCGCCGGCGGCGAACACGATCCCGACTTCGGTCCAAACGACCTGCACCCGACGGCCGGCGCGACGCTGGTCGGCGCGCGCCCGCCGATGGTCGCCTTCAACATTGAACTCGCGGCCGGCGAAAAGCTGGACATTGCGAAAGAGATCGCGGGCCAGCTGCGCGAGTCCGGCGGCGGGCTGAAAGGCGTGCGCGCGATCGGTCTCTGGCTCGGCACCAAACAGCGCGCCCAGGTTTCCTGCAACGTCCACGACCCGTTCGCGGTGCCGCTGCGTGAGATCGTCAAGTTTGTCGGTAGTCGTGCCTTGGTTGAGTCCGCCGAACTCGTCGGCCTGGCGCCGCGTGCGGCGTTCGAACAGTTCCCTGAAGACGTCCCGGTTCCCGGTTTCGACCCGCAGGTCCACCTGCTCGAGAACGCGCTTGCCAAGGGCGGCACCGAGATAAGCTGACGGCGCAATGGCCCAGACGAAACGCAAGCGCCGCACCAAGCACCGCGGCAATCAGGCCGGCCAGATCGAATCGCGCGGCCGTACCTCGCGACCGAGCAGCCGTGCCGACGCGCGGGCGCGGGCGATGCAGAACCGCCAGTCCGGCCGCGTTCAGCGCGCGAGCCAGCCGCCCAACTGGCGCAGCGCGTCGATCCGCGGCGGCATCGCCGCCGGTGTGCTGGCGTTGATTCTGGTGCTCGCCAAGCAGCCGGTCGGCTCGGTGGTCTTCGTCAGCGTGTTGATGCTCGGCATCTACATCCCGCTCGGCTACTACACCGACCAGTTCCTGTACCGCCGGCGTCTGCGCAAAGACGCCGAGGCGAAGGCGAAGGCAAGCGACGACTCGTGAAGGTCGCGTACCTCACCGTCGGGCCGGTCGCCGAGAACACCTTCTTCGCGATTCACGAGGACACCAACGAAGCACTCCTGATCGACCCGGGCGACGAGCCCGACGCGATCAAGCAGGCGATCGAGGAGAGCGGCGCCGACGTGAAAGCGATCCTCGTCACGCACACGCACTTCGACCACGTCGGTGCCGTCGCGCCGATGGCGGAGCACACGGGGGCCGAGGTCTGGGTTCCGGAGCTGGAGCACCACATCCTCCAGGACATCAACAACTTCATCCGTTTCCCCGGCGTCGGACCGTTCCCGAACTACGACGCCGAGCACCAGGTCGCCGGCGGCGAGAAGCTGCAGCTCGCGGGCTTCGACATCGACGTCTTCTTCACGCCCGGCCACAGCGTCGGTCACGTCAGCTACTCGATCCCAGACCATCACGCGCTGTTCAGCGGCGACGTGCTGTTCCAGGGGTCGATCGGACGCACCGATCTGCCCGGCGGCGACACGCAGACGCTGCTCGACTCGATCGACACGTTGATTCGTGAGCTGGAGCCGGAGACGGCGGTCTTTCCGGGTCACATGGCTGTGACCACGCTGGAGGCGGAGAAGGCTTCCAATCCCTTCCTCGCCCGCGCGTAGGCTGCGCGCATGAGCGAAAAGATCCAGGCCCCGCGTGGCACTTACGACGTGCTGCCCGGCAACTGCGAACTGCGGCGTGACTTGCTCGCCGACTTCGCCGAGCCCGCGTTCTTGCGCGCCGGCTACGGGCGCCTCGAGACGCCGATCTTCGAGGACACCGCGCTGTTCGCGCGTGGCGTCGGCGAGTCGACCGACGTCGTCGCGAAGGAGATGTACACGTTCACCGACCAGGGCGATCGCTCGCTGACGCTGCGTCCGGAAGGCACCGCGGCGGTCTGCCGCGCCTACGTCGAGCACGGCATGCACAAGGCCGCGCAACCAGTCAAGCGGTGGTACTCGGGTCCGTTCTTCCGCCAGGAGGCGCCGCAGTCCGGGCGTTTCCGCCAGTTCTTCCAGATCGGCGCGGAGGCGCTCGGCAGTGACGACCCGGCGGTCGACGCCGAGTCGATCGCGTTGCTCGCGAAGCTATTGAAGGACTGGGGCGTGGCCGACGCGCGGCTGCGCATCGGCAGCCTCGGCTCTGCGTCCGAGCGCAACGCCTACTCCGACGAGCTCAAGTCGTATCTGCGCGCCAATGAAGCGCAGCTCTCGGAAGACGTCGTCGAGCGCATCGACCTCAATCCGCTGCGCGCGTTCGACGCCAAGCACCCCGGAACGCAGGCCGTGATGTCCGAGGCACCGTTGTTGATCGACCGGATCTCGCCCGAGGATCGCGCGCACTTCGACGACGTGCTTGCGCTGCTCGGCGCCGCCGGTGTCGAGTACGAAGTCGATCCGACGCTCGTGCGCGGGCTCGACTACTACACGCGAACGGTCTTCGAGTTCACTTCGGACAAGCTCGGCGCGCAGTCGGGCGTGGGCGGCGGAGGCCGCTACGACGGACTTGTCGAGCTGCTCGGCGGTCCGCCGACCGCCGGGATCGGCTGGGCGGCCGGAATCGAGCGGATGATGCTCGCGGCCGAGAAAGAACAGCCCGGGCAGGTCCCGATCGACGTTTACATCGCACTGGAAGAAGGCGCCGATTCCGCTGCGGCCTTCGCCGCGCTGCTCGAACTGCGTGACAGGTACGGCCTTACGGCACAGATCGAGCTCGCGGGACGATCGCTGAAAGGCCAACTCAAACAGGCTTCGCGGTTGTTGGCCAGGCGCGTCGTGATCCTCGGAGGCGAGCGTGGGGAATACGATGCCGCCGTGAAGAACATGGACACCGGAGACCAAAAAGAGCTGAGCGGCCTGACCGCCGGCGACTACATCGAGCGAATCGTCGCCGAGGTGAAGAAGTGAGTTCCGCGATCGACAGCCACAACGAGTCGCTGATTCCGCCGCGCGCAAACGAGTTTCGCGACACCTGGGCGACCGGCGCGATCGAGCAGCCGATCGGCAAAGAGATCACCGTCAGCGGCTGGGCGCATCGCCGCCGCGACCACGGCGGACTGGTGTTCATCGACCTGCGCGACCGCAGCGGTCTGCTGCAGATCGTGTTTCACCCGGAGCAGGCGGCTGAGGCGCACGCGACGGCCGGCACGCTGCGTGCCGAAGACGTGATCAGCGTCAAGGGCAAGCTTGTCAAGCGCGACGAGGCAGTGGTCAACCCGAACCTTCCGACCGGCCACCTCGAGCTGCAGGCGAGCGAGATCACGATCCTCGCGCGCTCGGAGACGCCGCCATTCCAGGTCGACGAGGACGGCTTCGTCGACGAGTCGCTGCGACTCAAGCACCGCTACCTCGACCTGCGCCGCGGCACGATCGCGCCGAACATCGCGCTGCGGCATCGTGTCGTGCAAAAAATGCGCGAAGTCCTGAAC
>JBOGYW010000115.1:0-7123 GCA_050696815.1 Solirubrobacterales bacterium
CACGAAGCTTGACCCGACCCCGAGTCGCTACCCCCGCAGACCCGGCGCGGCGCTACGCAAACCGATCAAGCGCTGAACTCGCAAATTGCATGATATTCCGCATTGCAATGCGGGATTCACAGGATGAAACGTCCGATTTCGGGCGTACTCTTCCCTCAGAATGAACGACGCTAACGGCACCTCGGGGCAGACCACGATCTATGCGATCGCAAACCAGAAAGGCGGCGTCGGAAAAACGACCACTGCCGTCAATCTGGCCGCCTGCGTAGCCGAAGCGGGGTACTCCACGCTGCTCGTCGACATCGACCCGCAGGCGAACGCCACTGTCGGTCTCGGCTTCAGCAAGCGCGAGTCGCCGACGCTCTACGACGTGCTCAGCGGCGACGCGACGATCGAGCAGGCCACCCTGAAGTCTCAGATCACGAACCTTGCCGTCGTTCCTTCAACCCCTGATCTCGCCGGCGCGAACGTCGAGCTGCCGCGTGTCGAAGGATCCGAACGGATCCTCCACGACGCGCTCGCCGATGCGCAAGGCAAATATCGCTTCATCTTCTTCGATTGCCCGCCCTCGCTCGGACCACTGACGGTCAACGCGATGGTCGCGGCAGACAAGGTGATCGTCCCGGTGCAGACCGAGTACTACGCGCTCGAAGGCCTAGCCGACCTGCTCGACACGATCCAGCTGATCCAGCGCGAAATGAATCCGCGCCTTTCGATCGGCGGCCTGGTGCTGACGATGCACGACGGCCGCACGCGGCTCGCCACGGACGTTGAGGCGGAGGTCCGCAAACACTTTCCCGGGCTGCTCTTCGAGTCAGTCATCCCGCGCAACATCAGGGTCGCCGAAGCACCGAGCTACGGCTTACCTGTCACTCATCACGATCCACACAGCGCCGGCGCGGGTGCGTATTTCGAACTAGCGAAAGAGGTGGCCCTTCGTGGCTGAGAAGAAGATTGAAAAGCGCGGGATGGGCCGCGGCCTGTCCGCGATCCTGCCGATCACGCACAACGACATGACCCACGACGAACTGCGTCAGCTGCCGGTCGCGTCGATCGAGGTCAACCCGAACCAGCCGCGCACGGCGTTCGACGACGAAGCTCTGACGGCACTGTCGGAGTCGATCAAGCACAGCGGCGTGCTGCAGCCGCTGCTGGTCAAGCCGCTGATCGGCGGCCGTTACGAGCTGGTCGCCGGCGAGCGTCGCCTGCGCGCATCGAAGTTGGCTGGGATCGACAAGGTCCCGGCCTTCGTGCGCGCCGGCCTCGACGCCAACACGCTCGAGCTCGCGCTGGTCGAGAACATGGCCCGCGTCGACCTCAACCCGATCGATGCCGCACGCGCCTGCGCCGCGCTGGTCGACGAGTTCGACCTGACGAAGGAAGAGGTCGCGCGCCGCGTCGGTAAGAGCCGCGTCGCGGTCTCCAACCTGATCCGCCTGCTCAACCTGCCGGACGAGGTGATCGCAATGCTTGAGGACGGCATGCTCAGCGAAGGCCACGGTCGCGCGCTGCTCCGCGCCGGCGACCACTTCACCCAGCGCCGGCTCGCACATGAGGCGGTGGACAAAGGCTGGTCGGTGCGCGAGACCGAGCGCCAAGCCGAGCTCGCCGCAGAGCAGGTCGCAGGCACTAAGTCTCAAGCTAAGGTTGAGGGCCGCCGCAAGTCGGTCGAACAGGCAGAAGCGAT
This sequence comes from Solirubrobacterales bacterium, assembly GCA_050696815.1. GTDB lineage: Bacteria > Actinomycetota > Thermoleophilia > Solirubrobacterales > JACPNS01 > JACPNS01. Next base: position 1,688 of record JBOGYW010000115.1, read on the forward strand.
CGAGGCCGCCGGCACGATCAGCGAGCGCCTGACGGCGATCGTGGGCGTCGAGCCCCGTGTCAAGGTCGGCGACAAAGGCGTCAAGGTGGCGCTCGAGTTCGCGTCTGTCGATGAGGCGCTCGAGGTGATCAAAAAGCTCGAACGGCGCTAAACTGCGTCGCTCGCAAGGGCGATTAGCTCAGTCGGTTAGAGCGCATCTCTGATAAGGATGAGGTCCCAGGTTCGAATCCTGGATCGCCCACTTTTCCGCAAGCTACGCGTCCGAGACCGTAGGCCGCCTCTGCGCCAACGCGATCAGGGCGACGATGAGATACAGGCCGGTTCCCATCAAGAACGCAAACTTCGTCACCGCGAAGAACGTGGCCAGGGCCGGGACCGTGCGACCGGTGTTGCCGTTGACGATCGCCAGTAGGGCGAGGTCCTCGAAGATGTCGAAGACAGCGCCTGCGATCGGGAAGATCCAGAGCCAGCTGCCCATCCAAGCCAGGTGGTCGTAGCCGCGCCGACCCAGGGCATTCGCGGCAGAGCGCACGGCAAGCGCGAAGAAGGCGCCGTAGATCACCAGGTAGAGGAAGTCGAAGTGCAGCGAGTCCTTCGCTGCCTGCTGGCCGGCCGGTCCCCACGCGGCCATGATCCTGGCGGCCGTGATGCGGTCGGCGACCAGCTCGAACCGCGCGATGCCGGGGCCGCCGGCGGCGTTCATGCGCGCGTCGCACTGAAGGAAGTAAGCGAATCCGACTACCGTCGCGATGCCGAGCAGCGCCAACGCAATCGCACGTGCTTTGCTCCGCGGAGCGGTCTCCGACGACTGCATTGCGGCAGTCTAAGGCAACCGTATACTGACCGAGCAGCCTCGCCACGCATGCGCGGCACAACCTGCAAGGCCAACGACAAAGGGTGTTTTGCCAGTGCGCGAGATGGTGATCTACGGAGTCAGCTTCGACATGGTCGGCAAGCAGCCGATCATCCTGTTGAAGGCCGTCGACGGCAATGAGTTCTTGCCGATCTGGATCGGCCACCCGGAGGCCGCCGCAATCCTGATGAAGCTGCAGGGGGCCGACACGCCCCGGCCGATGACACACGATCTCGTCGCGACGCTGTTCGATGAGCTCGAGATCGAGTGCTCGCAGATCGCCGTGACCGAGTTGCGCGACAACACCTTCTACGCCTCGATCACTCTCAAGGTCGCCGGTCGTGAGATCGAGATCGACTCACGCCCCTCCGACGCGATCGCACTCGCGGTTCGCACCGAGGCGCCGATCTACGTCGCCGAAGACGTGATCGCCGAGTCAGCGATCGAGTTCGAGCACGAAGTCGAGGACACGGAAGAGGTCGTCACCAAATTCCGCAAGTTCCTGGACGAGGTCTCGCCCGAGGACTTCGGCAGCGACGAGTAAGACATTCTCTCGGTTCTGTCTCAGCAGCGATGAGCGACCAGCCGCGCACCGGCATCATCAAATGGGTCGATCTGACGGTTGACGACGCCGAAGGCGTGCGCGACTTCTACTCGGCCGTCGTCGGCTGGCAGGCGGTCCCAGTGGACGTCGGCGGGCACGAGGACTACGTGATGAAGCACCCCGACACCGGCGACGTGGCGGCCGGCATCTGCCACCAGCTCGGCGCGGTCAAGGGTCTGCCTCAGCAGTGGCTCGCTTACGTAACGGTCGATGACCTCGACGACAGCATCGCCGCCTGCGAAGCGCACGGCGGCGCCGTAGCTTTCGGGCCAAAGGAATCCGAGTCGATGGGCCGCTGGTGTGTGGTCCGCGATCCGGCCGGCGCGTTCATGGCGCTGACCGAGAACACGCCCGGCGAAGACAACTAGTCGTTGACGCCGAGCGGGTAGGGCTTGCGCGTCAGCGCAGTCTGCAGCAACCGTTCGGCAAGATCGTCGAACGGGATCCCTGCGGCCTCTGCCGCCATCGGCATGAGACTCGTCTGTGTCAGGCCCGGAATCGAGTTGACCTCGAGCACCTGCGGCTCGTCGTTCTCGGGAAGCATGAAATCGACTCGCGCGAAGCCGTGGCACCCGAGCAGCGTGAACGTCTGCTCCGCGATCTCGCTGAGTCGCGCAGCCACGCTGTCGCTGAGCTCGGCTGGGCATACGAACTCGGTCTTGCCGATCTCGTAACGGCTCTCGAAGTCGTAGAAGTCCTGCGTCGTCGGCACGGCTTCGACCGCGGGCAACGCTTTGCCGTCCAGCACGCTCACGGCGATCTCCCGGCCCTCCACGAACTGCTCGATCAGCACGCGGTCGTCGTAGCTGAAGGCCGACACCAAGGCGGCCGGCAGCTCGTCGATCGATTCGGCGAACTTGATGCCCAGCGCCGAACCCTGACGGGTCGGCTTGACGACAACGGGGAACTCAAAGTTCTGTTCGAGCGACGCCAGCGAATCGGCGGCTCCGAGGTTGCGGAACGCGGTGTCATTGAAAGTCACGAAGCGCGGCGTCGGCAGCCCGGCCTTCTGCAGGACCAGCTTCGTCACCGCCTTGTCGATGCACTGGATCGACGCCAGCACCCCGCAGCCGGTGAACGGCAGGTCGAGGATCTCGGCGAGCTCCTGAACGGTGCCGTCTTCACCGCCGCGACCGTGCAGTGCGATGAACACCGCGTCCGGGCGAAGCTCTTGCAGCTGTTCGATCAGCGTCTGGTCGACGTCGATCTCCGTCACTTCGTGGCCTCTCGCGCGCAGCGCGTCCGCGATGCGCGCGCCCGAGCGCAGCGACACCTGGCGCTCCAGCGAGCTGCCTCCCTTCAAGACCGCGACCTTCTGCACTGTCGTCAACTAAGCCTCGTCGCCCGACGCCTGTTGATCCGGCGAGGACTGCTCACCCTTGTCACGGGTACGTGCGGAGTCGGCATCCGCGGCGTCGCCCGAACGCTTCAATTTGCGGCCGCCGAGCGAGAAGATCCGCGCCATCGCCGCAGACTCGCTGGGCGCCCCTGCAACGCGGTGCTCGCCGGTCATCGTGCGCCACAGATCGATCTGACCGGCGACAACCTCGCCGATCCGGCGAATGCCTTCGGTGATCCGTTCGTCGTCGACGCCGCTGAAGTTCAGCCGCATCGAGTGACGCCCGTTGCCGTCCTGCGCGTGCGAGTTCATGTACGCGCCCGCACCGGGGACGAACGCGACGTTCGAGTGCAGAGCTTTTGCGAGCAGGTCTGTCGTGTCGATCATCTCCGGCAGTGTTGCCCAGATGAACAGACCGCCCTCGGGTCGGGTCCAGGTTGCCTCCGGCGGGAAGTAGCGCTCAAGCGCGGCCAGCATCACGTCGCGGCGGCGCGAATAGATCGCGCTCGACGTCTTCACGTAGTCGCGCCAGTCGGCTTGCTCGAAATAGCTGGTGATCAGAAACTGTGAAACGGCAGGCGAGTTCAGGTCGGCGGCCGCCTTTGCGATGTTCGCCTTCGCCAGAACCGGCGCCGGCGCCTCGAGCCAGCCCATGCGAATGCCCGGAGACAGGATCTTGCTGAACGTCCCGAGGTACATCACGTAAACCCCACCGTCGAGTTCGCGCAGCGTCGGCAGCGGCTCACCGTCGTAGCGCAGCATGCCGTAGGGGTTGTCCTCGAGTATCAGCAGCTCGCGCTGTCGCGCGATTTCGACCAGCCGCGTGCGGCGCTCGAGCGACATCGTCACGCCGGCCGGGTTCTGAAAGTTCGGCACCGTGTAGATGAATTTCGGAGTGACGCCCTCGCGGTCGAGCCGCGCGAGCTGCTCCTCCAGCAGATCGATGCGCATGCCGTCCTCGTCGAGGTCGATCTGCACGCAGTTGGCCTGGAAGCTCAAGAAGCTCGGCACGGCGCCGGGGTAAGTCGGCGCCTCGGTGATGATCGTGTCGCCGGGGTTGACGAGGATCCGGGTCACGATGTCGATCACCTGTTGACCGCCGGTGGTCACCATGATGTTGTCGGTCTCCGCGCGCACGCCTTCGGCGGCCATCACGTCGACGATGCACTCCTTGACGCTTTCGAGCCCATCGGTCGGGCTGTACTGCAGCAGCTCAGCGCTGTGCTTGCGCGCCATATCGATGAATACGCTTTCGAGCAGCTCCGCCGGGAAGACCTTGGTGTCGGGCAGTCCGCCGGCCAGGCTGATCACTTCGGGGCGGTCGGTGATCGACATCATGTCGCGCATCGCGCTGCTCTTGACCACGTGCGCGCGGTCGGCGAACAGACGGGCGTAGCGCTCGATGTCGTGCTTGCTGTTGCGTGGGTTGCTCATCTACTGACAGTTTCTGTTTCAGCCACGCCTGACCTGCGAGTCGCAAGTTCGGCGGCGTGCGGTACTAGATTCGCTGCGGGCGAGGAGCAAGACCCCTCGCAACCGTTCGATCTACCGTACAACGGATCACGAAACATGGACACGATTTGGCACATCTGCGAAGCGATCGGCGTCGGCGCCGCGGCCGGACTGTCGCCGCTCGTCGCGATCGCGGTGCTCGTGCTCGCCGCGGCGGTCTCGCTTGGCGTCAAAACGGACAACACTGATGTCGGTTTTCTCACGAGCATCGCTCTGGTGGTGATCGCCCTGATCGTGGTCGTTCAGTCCTTCCTACTTATCGGCGCACCGGGTGGGTTGAAGTTGCGCGTCGCTGCCGATCGTCCACGCTTCGCGCCGATTCACCTGACGCTCGCGGTCGTGCTCGGCGCGGTCGCGGGCGGGATCGTGCTCGACGCCGAAGGCGACGCCGCCGTGATCGGCGCGTTGATCGGCGCCCTGTCCGGTGGCCTCGTCGGCTACGCGTCGATGAGCCTGCTCGGCGGCGTCGGCGCGCGACTCGACGCGAGCGCCGCGCGCGAACAGGGCAAAAAGGGCGAGACCGACGCCGCCGCCGACGCCACGGCCTCGAAGCGGATCATCGCCTTCGGCGTCGACGTCCTGACGCTGGCCGCGGTCGTCCTGCCGCTGATCATCCCGCTGACCGGACTGATCCTGCCGATCCTGGCGATCGCCGTGATCCTCGGCGGCCGTCGCCGCGAAGCCAAGAAGCATGAGGGCCTGCGGGTTCTCAACTGAGCGATGAAGAAGCTCGCGCTGGTCGTGATCGACGGTATGCGGCCGGCCGCGATGGACAGGGCGATCGCCGCGGGCACTGCACCCACGCTGGCCCGGCTCGTACGCGACGGCTACGCCTCGGGTGAATGCATCTCGTCGTTCCCGTCGCTGACGCCGGTCGCGACCTCGACGATCACGACCGGCCGCGGCCCGCACGAGCACCACGTGCCGTCGATGCACTGGTACCACCGCGGCGAGCGGCGCTACGTGGACTACGGCATCAGCTTTCCGGCGGCACGCCGCAGCGGTGTGATCGGCGTGCTCAAGGACCTCGTCTACCGGATCAACCAGGAGCATCTCAGCGCCGACACGCCGACCTTCTTCGAGTCGCTCGAGGCGGCCGGCGTGCGCTGCGCCTGCACTACGTACATG
>JBOGYW010000116.1:0-7110 GCA_050696815.1 Solirubrobacterales bacterium
GACGAGGAGATCGCACGCGTCGTGCCCGTGATCGAGGCGATCAGCGCGCTGCCCGGCGCGGTCGTCAGCGTCGACACCTACAAACCGGCCGTCGCGCGCGCCGCGATCGCGGCCGGGGCGAAGCTGGTGAACGACGTCAGTGGCCTCGCCGACGACGACCTCGCCGCCGCCGCGGCCGAAGGTGACGCCGCGCTGGTGCTGATGCACACCCGTGCGCAGCCGAAACAGAAGCTGTTCCCGCACTACGACGACGTGGTCGCGGACGTCAAGACCTTCCTTGCCGACGCGATGTCGCGCGCGACCGAGCAGGGCGTGCCGCTCGAACACATCGTGCTCGACCCCGGACCTGACTTCGCGAAGACCCCGGCGCAGACGATCGAGACCTTGCGCAGCCTCGACGAACTGCGCGAGCTCGGCCGCCCGCTGCTGCTGGCGATCAGTCGCAAGGACTTCGTCGGCGCGCTGACCGAGCGCGGACCGCGCGAACGCGAGGCCGGCACGCTTGCGGCGCTCGGCGCCGGTACCGACCGCGGCGTCTCGATCGTGCGCGTGCACGACGTAGCCGCTGCCGCCGATTTTCTCACGGTGCGCGCCGCGCTGAACGGCCAGCTCGCCGTTGACCCGGACCTCACACTTGCCGAAAACAAGCGAAGAGTCGACGAAGGGGGTGCAAATTGAGTGGTTCCAGCAACGGCGCCGGCGATTCGTTCAAGATCGCGCATATCTCGGACCTGCACTGCGGGTCAACGTATTTCGTGCCTGAACTGCTGCAGAGCGCGATCGAGGAGATCAACGAGCACGAGCCCGAGATGACGATCGTCTCGGGAGACCTCACGAACGAGGGCTATCTCCCGGAGTTCGAGCTTGCCCAGGACTATCTGGACCGCCTGCACTGCGAACACCTCGTTGTGATCCCCGGCAACCACGATGCCCGCAACGTGGGATACGAGCACTTCGAGGATGTCTTCGGTTCGCGAAACAGCGATCTCTACACAGACCACCTCGCCGTGGTGGCGGTCGATTCATCGGAACCCGATCTCGACTACGGAACGGTCGGCCGCGGCCAGTACAAGTGGATCGAGGGCTGTTTCGACCGCGAAGCAGCGCTGAAGGTCTTCGTTCTCCATCATCACCTTCTACCCGTACCCGGCACCGGCCGTGAGCGAAACGTCGTGCACGACGCCGGCGACACGCTCGAGTGCCTGAACCGCGCCGGCGTGGACCTCGTGCTCTCCGGACACAAGCACGTGCCCTACGCGTGGCGCTTCGAGAACATGTTCGTCGTCACGACCGGCACCGTCAGCACGATGCGCGTGCGCGGACGCACGCGGCCGTGTTACCTGATGATCGAGGGCAACGCCAAGGACGTGACGATCACGCGGCACTACCCGGGTGTCGGCAGCGACCTGCTTCTGCGCTTCAACCCACTCACGCTCAACTACAACAAGTCCGACGAGATCATCGCCGGGCACCGCTCCACGCCGCCGGAGCGCTGACGCGATGAGAATCGCGGGCCGTCAGCGGGCGATCGTGCTGATCGACGGTGAGCATCATCCTGCGGCCGTCGGCGATGCGCTGCAGGATCTTTCTGTCGACCGCGACATCGTCGCCGTCGTCTTCTGCGGGGGCAGCGAGAAGGTCGCCGCGCCGGCGCTGGCCGATCCCGACCAGCACTACGGCTACCCGGTGATCCAGGGCGCGGACGCGATGGCGGCGCTGCAAGACGCGCTGGCCGGCAGCGAGGCGGAGGTCGTGATCGACCTCGCCGACGAGCCGGTCGTAGCCGTTGACCAAAAGCTGCGGCTGGCGTCATTGGCGCTCGCCGCCGGCCTGTCGTACGAGGCGCCGGGGATGTACCTGGAGCCGGAGAAGAAGCAACCGAACGGATTCGCCGGTCCGTCGATCTCGGTGATCGGCACCGGCAAGCGCACGGGCAAGACCGCGGTCTGTGGTCACCTGGCGAGCCTGCTGGTCGCGCGCGGCGCTTCGCCGGCGATCGTTTCGATGGGACGGGGTGGCCCGGGTGTGCCACAGCTCGCCGATCCGCAGACCGGCCTGGATGAGCTGCGCGCGCTGGCAAGGCGCGGCGTGCACGCGGCCTCCGACTACCTGGAGGACGCCGTGCTGGCCGGTGTGCCTGCGATCGGCTGTCGCCGCGTCGGCGGCGGCCCGGCGGGCGCGTCGGCGTTCACGAACTTTCCCGAAGGCCTTGAGCTGGCAAAGAGTCTGCAGGGCGTGGACACCCTGCTGTTTGAGGGCAGTGGCGCGACACTGCCGCCGGTGCTGGCCGACCGCACGATCTGCATCGTCGGCTCGGCCGAGCAGGCCGACCAGCTCGCCGGCCCGCTGCGGCTCGTGGAATCTGATCTTGCGCTGGTGCCGGCCGGCGACGCTGCCGCGATCGCGGTTGCCAAGCGCTGGGCCGGCGGCGAGGTCAGCGAGTTCTCGCTGGTGCCGACGGCCGCTGAGCCGCTGCCGGACGACGCAAAGGTCGCATTCTTTTCAACCGCCGCTTACCCGCTGAGCGGCTGCGAACCGGTCATCAGCTCGGCGAACCTCGCCCGCCGCGACGCGCTCGAGCTCGATCTCGAAGCCGCTCGCGAGGCCGGCTGTACGCACTACGTGACCGAGCTGAAGGCCGCCGCGATCGACTTGGTGGCACTGACAGCTGAGCGTGATGGCGCCGAGGTCGTGTTCGTGCGCAACCGCCCGGTCGCGCCCGACGCCGATCTCGATGAGATCCTGTTAACTGTCTACGACCAAGCGGCCGCCGGACACACGATGGCGGGAGGTGTCGGGGAGCGATGAACACTCAGAACGGCGGAAACGGCGCAACAGGATCGGTGCTTGTCGTCAAGGAAGACCGGCGATTTCCGTTCTCGAAGGGCTTGATGGCGATGTCGCTGATGTCCTCCGGCCTGGCACCCGACCGCTCTTACGAACTCGCCACCGTGATCGAGCAGAAGCTGATCGACCGTGGCGCGCTCGATATCGCCTCTTCCGACCTCTCGCGGCTGGCCGAGGAGGTGCTCGCCAGCGAAGAGGACGAGATCGCGGTCCGCCACTTCCGCCAGTGGCGCCGGCTCGACCACCTGCACAAGCCGCTGATTCTGATGATCTGCGGCGCGACCGGCGTCGGCAAGTCGACGCTCGCGACGATGCTCGCGCACCGCCTCGGGGTGACGCGCGTGACCGCGACCGACATGGTGCGCCAGGTGCTGCGCGCGTTCTTCTCCAATCAGTTCATGCCGGCCGTGCACTATTCGTCGTTCGACGCCGACCACGGCGTGCGCATCAACACGACCTCGGGCGACGCCCTGGTCGCCGGTTTCGAGCGCCAGGTCGAGCAGGTGTCCGTCGGTATCAACGCGTTGATCGAGCGCGCGGTCGTGGAGCGGACCTCGATGGTGATCGAAGGCGTACACTGCGTTCCGGGGGTCTTCGAGGGGCTCGCGCAGCTCGACGCGGTCGTCGTGCAGATCGTCGTCGCAATCGACGACGAGGACCTTCACCGCAGTCACTTCCTGGCGCGTGGCGAGTCGCAGAAGCGCGCTGTGGAGCGCTACCTGGGCGCGTTCGGGCGGATCCGCAAGCTGCAGGACTACATCGTCGACCGCGCCCGGCGCGAGGGCGTGACGGTGATCGACAACAGCTCGCTGGATGCCGCGCTGGTCGAAGTGATGAACCTCGTGCTCGAGACGATCGAAGCCGAGCTGGAGTAGGTCACCGCGGTGGTGCGGCGCGGCTCGATAGGCTTCGCGCCCGAATGAGCGCCGTGCTGGACATCGACAACCTGCTCGAAAGCCCCCTCGCAGACCTTCACGCTCTTGCCGGGGAGCTCGACATCGAGGGCTACCGCCTGCTGCGCAAGTCGGATCTGACGATCGCGATCCTGGAATCGCGCGGCGCCATCGGCGACGAGATCCGCCCGGCCGTTGAGGCCAAGGCGTCCGAACTGGCGCGCATCAAGGCCGAGCGCGAACGCGAACTCGCCGAGCAGGAAAGAATTGAAGATGAGGCCCGTGAGGCAGCCGCCGCCGAGCGCGCGGCCGAGCGGGGCACCTGCCAGGCGCAGTCGCAGTCGCAGTCGCGCCAGCGTGGCGGCGAGCGCACGCGTGGCTCGCGTGGCGGTCGTGGCCGCGGCGGTCGCGGCGGTGAGCGCAGCGAGCGTGGCGGCGAGCGCAAGCCGCGTTCGCGTGGCGAAGCTGCGGGCGGCGGTGCAGGAGCCAAAGCCGAGAAGAGCGAGCGCGGTGAGCGCCAGGGGCGCCGTGGCGGCGCCGAGAAGGCTCCGGCTCAGCCCGAACAGACAGTTTCGATCAGCGGCATCTTTGAGCCGGGTTCGGGCGGCGGTGGCCGCCTGCGCGTGGATCTCGCGCGGCGCGTACGCGGCGACGCCGACGTACCGCGCGGCGAAGTACGCAAATGGAAGCTTCATCGCGGCGACTCGATCGTCGGCGAGGCGCGCAAGATGCGCCGCGGCCGCACCGATCACCAGCTCGTCTCGATCACCTCGGTGAACGGCCAGAACGCCGATCAGCGTGCGAACAAGAGCGTGCGCTTCGGCGACGCCGCCGCCGCCGGAATCGGCGATCGCTGGGCCAAGCGGACCTTCAAGCACGCGCCGGTCGGCGCGGGCTCGCGGTTGGTCGTCACCGGCCCGACACGGGCTGCGGCGTCAGAGATGACGCGCAAGCTCGCCGGCGAGCTCGCCGGCAGCAAGGTCGTGACGGCGCTCGTGATCGTCGCCAGCCGGCCCGAGGATGCGGCCGCTGAAGCTGCCGGATTCGACGTGATCGCCAACGAGGCCGGCAAGGCGCCCGAAGACGTGTTGCCGGCGCTGGAGCTCGCGCTCGACCGCGGCAGGCGAATCGCCGAGAGCGGCGGCGACGCCGCAGTCCTGGTCGACGGTCTGGACCTGCTGCCGCCCGAGCAGGCGAATGAGATTTTCAACAGCGCGAAGAACCTCTCGCAGCACGGCTCGCTGACCGTCGTCGCCGCCGCCGGCTCAGGTTCGCCGCTCGAGGCGCAGGCGACTGCGATCGGCGTCGTCTCCGGCGGCCGTCGCGTGAAGCTCGACAAGAAAGCCAGCTGGACGGCTTAGCGGCCGCGCGTCCCTAGGGGCGGTAAGAGACTTGGCGCCAGGACGGGCCGGTCGCCAGAATGATCGGCTCGTAACCACGGTCGGGCTGCGCATACAGAAACTCGGCCGTCTCCGGGTCGAAGACGATGTCCAGCTCACCCTCGATCACGCGCTGGTCCAGCCAGGCGCCGCGGAAGACGAGCCGGCGCAGCCAGTGCACCAACGAGCCTTCGTCGTTGCCGGTCAGCTCGCACCAACACTCGTTGATGTGGTGGCCGAGTCCGGAGACGGCGTCGTCGACCTCACCGTTGACAACGAGGTTCACAAGGTCTTCGATCTCCTCGAAGGCGAGACGCCGTTCGATGAAGTTCAGTTTCAGCGCTGCCTGTTCGACGCGCTCGCAGAAGTCTCGCTCATTGAAGGTGAACCGCAGCTCGCCGTACTCGAGCACGTAGTCCGATCCTGAGTCGTAGTTTTGTCGGCGGTAAGGGTCCATAAGAGCACGCGGACGCCGGGTTTGCGTCCCTGCGTCGGGAGATTACGGCTGATTCCTGCAGCTCCACGAACGGTGCAAATGAGGTTGCATGGCGGGGCTGAGAATTCTTCCGGCCCGAGGGGGGTATGAAGGCCGGGCTCAAGCCCTTAAGTAGGTGTGGGAATTATCGCCGAACAGTGGCTCGTGGGCGAATCGGTGCAGCTCCCCGTGCAGCGCCTGAGCGGACTACACGGAGCACTCGGCGTGTTCGCATGCGGCGTGCCAGGACGCGCCGCGGCGCTGCGTTTTCCGCGTTGCCGGTCGGTGCACGGGATGTTCTTGCGCGAGCCGCTTGACGTCCTGTTCGTCGACCGCGACGGCGCGGTCCTGCGGGTGACGCGCCTGGAGCCGTGGCGGGTCGTCTACTGCCCGGGCGCGGCGGAAACTTTCGAGCTGCGCGCCGGCGAGGCGTCACGGCTGGCGATCACGCCGGGGACGCGCATGAAAAATATTTGCTGAGAGGGGGGTATGGCGACCCCGCCCGGGCCCTTAAGTAGGTATGGGAGCAAATTCACCGAGCGCACGGCAGGCGGCGCGCATTCTCGTCGTCGAAGACGACGCCGCGATCAAGGAACAACTCGCCGAGGGCCTACAGCTCGACGGCCACAAGGTCTTCACGGCCGAGGACGTGGCCTCGGCGAAGCGGCGACTGCGTCGCAACGAACTCGATCTGGTGCTGCTCGACATCAATCTGCCCGACGAGTCGGGCTACGAACTGCTGCGCGAACTGCGCGCCGGTTCGATCGGGGACGGCTCGAAGCGGCGGGTGCCCGTAGTGATGCTTTCGGGGCGCTCAGCCGAGGTCGACCGCGTGCGTGGCTTCGAGCTCGGCTGCGACGACTACGTCGTCAAGCCGTACTCGTTCGGCGAGCTGCGCGGCCGCGTCGGCGCGGTGCTACGCCGCGCGCGCGGCGCAGCGGCCGGCGATGTGATCGAGGTCGGCACACTGCGGATCGATCGTCGCGCGCGTGCCGTATTCGTGGAGGATCGGCTCGTCTCGCTGACCGTGAAGGAGTTTTCGCTGCTGATGGCGTTGGCACAGGACCCCGGGCGAGTGTTCACGCGCGAGGAGTTGCTCAAGACTGTCTGGGGCTATCGCACGGCGGGGTCGACGCGCACGCTCGACGCACACGCCTGCCGGCTGCGGGCGAAGCTCTGCAGCGGGCGCGAGCACTTCGTGATCAATCTCTGGGGCGTCGGCTACCGGCTGACCGAGGTCGGGGAGGAGAGGCAGTGACTGAACTGTTGGTGGCTTTGGCAGCGGTCTGGCTGGTTCTTTCGTGTGGGCTCTTGCTGCTGGCGCGGCTGCGTCGGCGCGCACTGGCGCGGCAGCTGCACGAGCTGCGCGGCGCATTGACGGCCGCGCGGCTCGCCGTCGACCTGATGCCGCTGCTCGGCCTGGAGGAGCCGTCGGTCTGCATCGCCGCCTCCGACGAGCTAGAGCGTTCGTACCACACGCTCGGCGATTTCGAGATGCTGCTGCACGATCCGATCG
>JBOGYW010000117.1:0-7009 GCA_050696815.1 Solirubrobacterales bacterium
CTCGACGCCTCCCAGTGGGAGATCATGAAGCAGCACCCGGTGATCGGCGAGCGCATCGTCGCCCGCATCCCCGGTCTTGAAGACGTTGCCCGTGCGATCCGCCACGAGCACGAACGTTGGGACGGCAAGGGCTACCCCGACGGTCTGAAGGGCGCCGAGATTCCGCTTGCGAGCCGCATCGTATTGGTCTGCGACGCGTACCACGCGATGACCAGCGACCGCCCGTACCGCGAGGCGATGCCGATCGAAGACGCCCGCGCCGAGCTGGTGCGCCACGCCGGGACGCAGTTCGACCCCGTGATCGTCGGCGCATTGCTGTCGTCGCTGGACATGGCCCCGGGTCCCGGTGAAATGGGAAAAGCTGAAGACGCCGCCGTGATGGTCGGCGGCAACCCCTACGCCGGCCAGACCGGCGCTCTGCAGTCCGCCTAAGCGGCTGCTCTAGAGCTGCTCACGCAGCGGCGTGAGGTCCGAGCCGTTCGCGCGCTCGCCTTCGACCGCGAGCTTTTCGAGCCGCGCGATCTCCAGTTCGGCAAGCTGCCGCGCCGGATCGGACGCGTCGAGCGGCGCCACAAGCCTGCGCAGGCGGTTGCGGATCTGCAGCGAGAAGTGCGGCGTTGCGGCGCCGGCCAGCGCGCGCACGTCGTCAACGGTGATGCTGCCTGCGGTCCGAAGGTCGGGCTTTTCGTACTCGCTCATCCGTGCTCACTCTCCGAAGTTGTCGGCCCCCGCGGCGCCGGTCGATGACGTGATCGGCAGGATCTCACAGAGCTTGTCGATCTCGGCCTGCAGCGACGCTGAAATCGCCTGTTCGTCACCGAGCAGCCAGGCCCGATTGTAAACGCCGCGCGTCGGGTCGCCGAGGTAGCCGGGCTGGATGTTCAGCAGGTAGCTGCTGACCGCTGGGTCGAGCTTCTCGGCCGAGCTGTTGAGCAGCAGCGGGCCGTACGCCGCGCCCGACGAGAGCGTCGTCGCGGCGGCGATGTCCATCTCGTGGTGCGAGTTGATCACGACGAATCCGTGGCCGGGGTCAGTCACGCCCCAGCCCCATTCGCTGGCGGGGTTGGAGTAGGTCGCGACTTCGACCGAGTTCTGCGCCGGCGTCTGGATCGGGGCGTTCTTGGAGTTGGCGGTGCTCGTCACGCGCGCGACCGGGCCGAAACGACGCAGCCGCTTCAGCAGGTTCTCGCTGATCGCGGCCGGCGGGCCGACGATGTAGATGTTCGGCTTCTTGTGCGACGCGATCGCGCGCAGGGTGGCGCGCGGCACGGTGTCGTGATTGACGAAGAAGACGGGGCTGCCGGTGTTCGCCGCGAGCGGGCCGGCCGGCAGCGCGAAGCGCGCGAAAGCGGGGTCCGCGGTCGTGACGATCACGTCCGGCGAGGGCTTACCGCCGGTGAACTTGGTCCACAGCGTGTCGATGCTCAGCGAGAGCTTCTCGTAGGTGTCATTGGCGAGGTTGATGCGCGGGACGCCGTCGGGAATCTTCGCGTTGCCGGCGACGATCGCCTTCGGCTTCAGCAGCAGGCCTGGGATCGTCGCGGTCGTCGGGTTGAGTGCGTTGAGAGCGGATTTGGTGACGTCGGGCACGCCGTCCTTCTCGGACAGCAGCATCGGCGCCGAAAGCGGGCGGGCCGACAGCACGCTCAGCGCGACTGCGGCACGCCAGTCGTGCCGCTCGGCGACCGTCACGACCTTCGGCCGGGTCGACGGATTGTTCGACGGGTAGACGGTCAGTGCGGCGCCGGCAGCGTTGCCGACGGAGTCTTCGCCCGGAATACGGATCGTGTTCTTCGTCGCCAGCGCCGGCGAGCCGCTGCCGCGCGCGAAGTCCTCGGCCCGGGAGTTGCCGTTGAGGCCGGTCAGGTCGTTCTGATCGCCGAGCGTGCAGCCGCTCAGGAACAGTGCGGCGCCGATGGCGACCGCAACCGCGATCACCAATTGATGGGGGCGCTCTTTCATGCATCGCGCACGATATCTGCGCAACAGGCCGAACGGTCCAGGCAAGCCTTGCCGCAAGCCAAAACCACGGATACAATCAGGGTGACTGTTGAGTTACCAACAGCTCTCCCCACAGCAACAAACCCTCTTCTAAGGACCCTCGTCAGGGAATTCGGGCGCGTCAATTCTGCTCGCGCCTCAGATTGGAGCAACAAAGTGGAATTTGGTTACACCCCGGAGCAGCTCGAACTGAAGGAGCGCCTCCACAAGTTTGCCGTCGAGCACATCCGCCCGGTCGCACTCAAGCACGACAAGGAACAGTCGGTTCCGTGGGACGTAATGAAGGAAGCCGCGAAGGCGAACATCGGCACGCTCGACTTCATGATGAGCATGGGCACCGACCCGCAGGGTCAGTTCGCGACGATCTACGCCGAAGAGATGCACTGGGGCTGTGCCGGCATCGCCCTCTCGATCGCGGGCTCCGGTCTTGCCGCGGCGGGAATCGCCTCGTCGGGCACGCCCGAGCAGATCGCCGAATGGGTGCCGCTGTGCTTCGCCACCGGCGATGACCTGCACCTCGGCGCCTACGCCGTGACCGAGCCGTCGGCCGGTTCCGACGTCAAGTCATTGAAGACGACCGCGAAGCTCGACGGTGACGAGTGGGTCCTCAACGGCTCGAAGGTCTTCATCACCAACGGCGGGATCGCCGACGTGACCGTCGTCGTCGCCTCGGTCGACCCCGAGCTCGGCACACGTGGCCAAGCCTCGTTCATCGTCCCGAAGGACACGCCCGGCTTCTCGCAGGGCAAGAAGGAGGACAAGCTCGGCATCCGCGCTTCGCAGACCACCGAAGTGATCATGCAGGACTGCCGTGTTCCGACCGAGTACCTGCTGGGCGGCATGGACAAGCTGAACAAGAAGCTCGAGAGCGCCCGCAGTGGCAAGAAGGTCGGCGGCGCCAACGCGCTGGCGACGTTCGAGATCACGCGCCCGTTCGTCGGCGCCAGCGCGATCGGCATCGCCCGCGCGGCCTACGAGTGGACGATGGAGTACCTGATGGAGAAGAAGATCGACGGCAAGCCGGCGCTCGACAGCCCGGGTATCCACCAGCAGGTCGCGGACCTTGCGACCGAGATCGATGGCGCGCGCCTGCTCGTGCAGCGCGCCTCGTGGATGGCTGCCAACGGCCAGCCGCTGGTCGGCGGTCAGGGTTCGATGAGCAAGCTCAAGTGCGGCGACGTCGCGATGTGGGCGACCGCCCGCTGCATGGACCTCGTCGGCCCGGAAGCCTGGGACACCGAGCTACCGCTGGAGAAGTGGTACCGCGACGCGAAGATCTACCAGATCTTCGAGGGCACCTCACAGATCCAGCGCATGGTCATCGGCCGCCTGCAGGTCAACGAGTTCCGCCGGCGCGTCGAGGAGGCCTCGGCCGCCATCGAAAGCGCCAAGCAGGGCGAGCCGGTCCCGGCCTAACCCTTGTCAGATAGCCGTACCGCGCGATGGGGCCGCTCAGCTGAGCGGCCCTTTTCGCATGGTTGAGCCATTTCGTCCCGCAAGAACAGTTCTTGCAGGTACCCTGCCTGCCTCATGGATGAGCAGCAGCTACGCATCGAAGTGGATCGCCACCTTTGCTACGGGTTCGGCGACTGCGTGAACTCCGCGCCGGGGGTGTTCGATCTGGACTCCGAGGAGAAGGCGATCGTCGCCGATCTGAACGCGCAAACCCGCGAAACCATCCTTTCGGCGGCCAACGACTGCCCGGTGGAAGCGATCTTCATCTACGCCGCCGACTCCGGCGAACAGCTGTTTCCGTAGCTAAAACGAGCGATTTCCAGGGATTTGGTATTGACCTCGTAGCGCGGATCTGGTAAGTTCCGCGGATCGCTGAACATCCCGATCGCCAATTCGGGATGACGGGGGACCCACCGGAAACCATCCGCAAGAGGTTCCACACGGGGCGAATCGCCGCAATTGGTGCGGCGTAGCGCGCAGGAAGCACTCACAGTGCAACACCTGCCACGCGAGCCCGACAGCTAACCCCGCAAGCGAGAACGGCGCCAGAAGGACCACGACGACCGCTGACACTGCGTGCCCGAAAACGCGCGCGCAACTCGGTTTGCAGGTTGTCATAACCAAGCAGGAATTTCAGCCATATGAGCATTACTCGACCTAGCCTGAGCGATCGCATGCCGGCCCATGTGAAATCTCCCCACGCGCGTTCCTCGGCGACGCTGCCTGCACTCTTCGCCGCGACGATCATCGTCGCGGTCTGCACCCTGTTCCTCATCCTCCCGCACGGCGCGAGGGCCGAGACGCCGGCGTCCATCAATCTCAAGATCGAGGCGCTGAGCGAACAGGTCCACAACCTCCAGGGCCGCATCAACCAGCTGCAGGGCAATCAGGACGCCGCCCAGGAGCAGCTCAACCGCCAGACCGCGCGCCAGCAGGCGCTCGCCGGTCAGCTCACGGCGTCGCGTGCCCGCCTCGCCAGGCTCAAGCGCGAACTCGCGCACTCGAAGCGCGTGCTCTCACACCGCATCGTTGCCGTCTACAAGGGCGGTGAGCCCGACGTGCTCTCGATCGTGCTGCAGTCCGGCGGCTTCGCGCAGATGGTCGAGCGCGCCACCTACCTGAGCAAGATCGCCAAGCAGGACCAGACGACGATCGACCACGTCGCGACCCTGAAGCTCTCGACCCACAGAGAAGCCGTGCGCCTGACCGCCCTCGAGGGCGAGGCCCGCCAGCTCGTGGCGCAGACGACCACCAAGCGCAACGGCATCGCGACCGCCAAGAACAAGGTGATCGCGCAGGCCGGCCCGCTGCGTTCGCAGCTCGCAAAGCAGCGTCGCATACTGCAGGCCACCGCGGCCGCGGTCGGCGTGCAACCTGGGTCGCCGACGCAGCAGCAGTTCAAGGTCGTCGGCAACGACGGCGCTTCGAGCGGCCGCGTCAGCTTGAACTCCGACGGCAGCGCATCGGCGCCGTCGAACGCACCTTCCGCGATCAAGGCCGCAGTTGCGGCCGGCAACCAGATCGCACGCACCCCGTACATCTGGGGCGGCGGCCACGGCTCGTTCAGCGACCGCGGCTACGACTGCTCCGGCTCGGTCAGCTATGTGCTGCACGCCGCCGGCGTGCTCAGCAGCCCGATGGCGTCGGGTGGCCTGATGGGCTGGGGCGCCTCCGGACCTGGCAAGTGGATCACCGTCTACGCCAACGCCGGCCACGCCTGGATGACGGTCGGCGGCCTGCGCTTCGACACCAGCGGTCGCAGCGGTACCGGTTCGCGCTGGCAGACCGGAATGGACGCCGGCGGCGGCTTCACCGTGCGCCACTACCCGGGCCTCTAACCCGCACAGCCACATCCGATGAATCCCTTCGAGAACACGAATCTGAAGGCGCTCAGCTGGGGCGCCGCGATCACGCTGAGCGTGACGATCCTGTGCCTCGCGCTGCCGATGGGCTCGAGCGCAAAGACGGCCGGCCAACTGCAGGGCGACATCGCGCGCAAGCGCGCGAAGGAGAGCGCCCTGAGCAGCGACATCCAGAGCATGTCGTCGAAGATCCAGGGATTGCGCGGCCGCATCGCACAGCTGCAGGCCAAGCAGGACAAGATTCAGGTCGACCTCGACCGCAAAGCCGCACGCGAGCACGCGATCGCGGGCGACCTCAAGCGCTCGCGCGACCGCCTGAACTGGCTGAAGGCGCGCCTCGAACACTCCCGCAACGTGCTCAGTCAGCGCATCATCGCCGTCTACAAGGCGGGCGAGCCGAGCATCGTCAACGTGATCCTCCAGTCCCACGGTTTCGCCGAGATGGTCGAGCGCGCCACCTACCTGCGTGAGATCGCGGCCCAGGACCACCAGATCATCAGCACCGTCACCGTGCTCAAAGCGAAGACGCACAAGGAGACCGTGCGGCTCGCGAGCCTCGAGACCGAGGCCGCGCAGCTCGTCGCGGTCGTCAAGACGCGCCGCGACCAGGTCGCCGGCGCCAAGGGCGAGCTCGCCTCGCGTCGCAGCAGCCTGGCTACCGCTGTCGGCCACCGCAAGTCGAAGCTGGCCGTGGTGGCCAAGAGCCGCCGCGCCGACGAGGAAGACCTCGACGCGATGTCCGCCAACAACGGCCAGGTGATGGGCTTCCTGCAGGGTGGCGGGCCGAGCAAGCACGGCACGGGCCAGCTGATCTATCCGGTCAACGGACAGTTCACCTCGCCGTTCGGCTACCGCTGGGGCAAGCTGCACGCCGGCATCGACCTTGCCGTGCCGGTCGGCACGCCGGTCCATGCCGCCGATTCCGGCACCGTGCGCTACGCGGGCTGGATGGACGGCTACGGCAACTACACCTGCATTCAGCACACCTCAAGCATGAGCACTTGCTACGGCCACCAGTCGTCGATCGGCGTACGCGTCGGCGAGTCGGTGACCAAGGGCCAAGTGATCGGCAAGTCCGGCAACACCGGACACTCGACCGGACCGCACGTGCACTTCGAGGTGCGCATCAACGGCACGCCGGTCGACCCGATGGGCTACCTGTAGCCGACGGCCCGCTCGCCGGTAGGCTCACGGCCGTGTACCCGGAGATTCATCTCGGTCCGCTGACACTGCAGACCTTCGGCCTGATGTTCGCGCTGGCGTTCATCGTGTCCGGGTGGATCATCGCCAAGCGCCTAAAAGAGCTCGACGCGCCCGTCGATTGGTCCTACGAGCTGATCCTTGCCGCCGCGATCGGCGGGCTGATCGGCGCCAAGCTCTGGTATTCGATGCAGTCGGGCGAGTGGTCGCTGAGCCAGGTCTTCAGCGGTTCTGGCCTGGTCTGGTACGGCGGCGCGCTCGGCGGCGCGCTTGGTGTTGCGCTGTTCTCCAAATGGCGCGGCATCCTCAACTTGACGATGCTCGACATGTGCGCGCCGGCGCTGGCGGCCGGCTACGCGGTCGGCCGCATCGGCTGTCAGCTCTGCTATGATTGCTGGTTTCCCGAAAGCTTTCGATTGGCGGCGTTGCAAGGCGCTGAAATTCTCTGCGTCCCGACCAACTGGGTGCCGATCCCGGGGCAGGATCCCAAG
>JBOGYW010000118.1:0-6753 GCA_050696815.1 Solirubrobacterales bacterium
ACCCCGACCAGCGGTTCGCCGACGAACTGACCTGGGTGTTCCTCGTGCCGGCGTTGAACGAAGAGGTGACGATCGCCGACTCCGTCGAGCGGCTGACGCAGATTCGGGTCGCCAAGCGCCACATCGTCGTGATCGACGACGGCTCCAACGACCGCACGCCGGAGGTGCTCGCGTCGCTCGACCACCTGGACCTCACCGTGCTGCGCCGCGAGCCGCCGCACGCCCGCGAGGGCAAGGCGACCGCGCTCAATTGGGCCTGGCAACAGCTTGAAGGACTGCTTCCCGGCATCGATCGCGAGTCGGCGATGGTCGTCATCGTGGACGCCGACGGCCGCCTGCACCGCGACGCGCCTGCTTACGCCGCCGCGCACTTTCGCGACCCACAGGTTGGCGGCGTTCAGGCGCTGGTGCGGATCTACAACCGCCGACGTCTGCTGACGTGGTTTCAGGACGTCGAGTTCGGCGTCTACGCAAACCTCTTCCAGGCCGGCCGCAACGGCTGGGGCACCGCAGGCATGGGCGGCAACGGCCAGTTCAATCGGCTCGCCGCGCTCGACTCGGTCGCCGACCACGAAGGCCCGTGGCGCGAGACCTTGACCGAGGACCAGGACCTCGGACTACGGCTGATCTGTGCCGGCTGGCTCGGCCGCCAGGACCTGCGCGCGACCGTCGATCAACAGGGCCTCCCGGGACTGCGCAAGCTGCTGCGCCAGCGTACGCGCTGGTCACAGGGCAACCTGCAGGCGATCGGTCTGCTCGGCGAGGTCGGCGGGGCTCCGCGACCGCTGATCGCGCGGATCGAGGCGCGCGCCTATCTGCTGATGCCGTTCTGGCAGTCGATCATCGGCATCGCGATGCTGGTCTCGCTCTATCTGCTGATCAGCGGCACCGCCCCGATCTGGAACGGCGACACACTCGCCACGCTCGCCTTCTTCTACGTGCTCGGCTTCGGCGGCACGGTGATGGGCTGCGTCGCGGCCCGCGCAGCGCAAGGTCCGCTCGGCATCCTGCGCGGAATCCTGATCGGCCAGGTCTATGCCTTCTACAGCTGGATCATCTGGCCGGTGCTGACGCGCTCGGTCTTCCGCCAACTGACGGACCGCCGCACCTGGGCTAAGACCGAGCGCGAGGCGCTCGCCGAAGACGACGCGCCGGCGCGCATCGACAGCGCGGCTTAGTTCTACTCGCTGAGCTCTCCCGCGCGCTCCGACTCGCGATAGCGCTCGTGCGCCTCTTCAATCACTTTCCAGGCGTCCATCACCGGGAACCAGCCCTCGACCTCGACGTGCTTGCCTTCGAGGTTCTTGTAGATCTCGAAGAAGTGTGAGATCTCGTCCTGCATCTGCTTCGAGAGGTCGTTGAGCGACTCGAAGTTGTTCCAGTTCGGATCGGTGACCGGCACGCAGATCACCTTGTCGTCGGAGCCCTTGTCGTCGTGCATGCGGAACAGCGCGATCGGCTTGACCTCGATCCAGCAGCCGGGAAACGTCGGCTCGGAGACGCAGACCATCGCGTCGAGCGGGTCGCCATCGGCGCCGATCGATTCCGGGATGAAGCCGTAGTCGAGCGGGTAGACCACCGACGAGTAGAGGAAGCGATCGAGCTTGATCGCGTTCAGCTGCGGATCCCATTCGTACTTGTTGCGGGACCCTTTGGGGATCTCGACCACCGCGTAGAGGTGGCCTTCAGGCAGTTCGGTCAATGCGTAACTCCTTTTAGGCGTGGGTTCGACCCACCCCCAATGAGTCGCGCGTAAGCCTAGTGCGGAGCGGTCAGCAGTGCCACCGCCTGCTCGACCAGCTCATCGGTGCGCGCCTTGACGGCATCGACGCCGTCACGGTGCACGGTCATGCAGACCACCTCGTTGATGCCGGTGATCACGATCAGCGCCTGCAGCGGCGACAGCTCCGGCACCTCGGGGTGCTCACGGCGCGATTCGGAACGCCAGCGCGCGAGCACGCCGGCGAACATCTCGGCCGACTCGGTCCAGCGGTCTGCCAGCTCCTTGCCGGCCGACATCGACTCGTTGAGAAACAGCCGCGTGAAGTCGGGCATCTCGGTCAACGCGTCGATGTAGGCACGCACACCCACGACGATCCGCTCGATCGGGTCCTCGACCGGACCGGCCTCGGTGACCATCGCCGAGATCAACAGCGTGCGCGCCGTGTCGAACGACTGCACGAGGCAGTCCTGCTTGTCGGTGAAGTGCTCGTAGAACGTGCGCTTCGAGGTGCCGGCGAGCGAAACGATGTCGATGATCGTCACTCCGTCGTAGCCGCGGTCGGCCGCGAGCCGCACGAACGCGCTCATCAACCGGCCGCGCTGCGAAGCCAGCACGACGTCGCGCTCGAGGCGATGCCGCCCACGCGGCAACGGCTCGCCACGCTCGAGCTTCTTCAACTGTTCTTCGGGCGCCATCGAGTACCACACGGTACTTACAGCATGCCAGATTGGGTACCGGAGCGTATTTGAATGATCGCCGAATCATTCAAATTCGAATGTGAGTCCCGTTATATAAAGGGTTTCTAAGCAACCTTTTCAGGTACCACTTGGTATTTTTTGGTTATATTTGGGATTCCTTGCCAAATCATCTGTATCTATGGGGGAACCAAATGTCTCTTCGCACCACCGCCGCCGCGGCTCGAATGCCCCGGCGCGCACTGCTACTGGATGATTCGGGTCCGGCGTTCGCGCCGGGCCCGTTTTATTTGGTCAGAAGCGTGACGGCCAGATCGGCGAGCTCGTCGGCACGCTCGGCGAGCGCCTCGACGCCGTCGCGGTGCACGGTGATCACGACGACCTCATTGATCCCGCAGATCACAGCCAGCGCGTGCAGCTGCGAAAGCTCCGGGACCTTCCGGTTGGTCGCGCGCGATTCGCTGCGCCAGTCGGACATCACCTCGGCCATCTTCTCCAGCGCGGCGATCCAGCGATCGGTCAATGCGTCACCGGCGGCCAGCGACTCGCTGAGGAACAGCCGTGTGAAGGCCGGCTGGTCGGCGAGCGCGGCAAGGTAGGCGCGGATGCCGGCGCGGATCCGCTCGATCGGGTCGTCGACCGGCCCCGCCTCGGCGAGGATCACCTCCGTCAACATCGCACTCACCGTCTCGAACGACTGCAGGAGGCAGTCCTGCTTGTCGACGAAGTACTCGTAGAAGGTGCGCTTCGAGGTGCCGGCGCGAGTAACGATCTCGATGATCGTCACGCCGTCGTAGCCCTGCTCGGCGGCGAGTTCGACGAACGCGGTCATCAGCCGGCCACGGCGCGACGCGAACAGCACGCCGTGCTCATGCCGGACCTCGGCGCTCGCTGCGCGGGTGTCTGTCTTCGTCGCCATCGTCTCGCCGGATACCAGGCGGTACCGGAACGCAGAGGATACGACAAGTGCGTCAGGCTTTGGCGGCGTAGTAGCCGCCGTGCCCGATGCCGAAGCGGTAGTCCTCGGCGTAGGAGGCGAGTAGCGCGGGCTTGAAGCCGGCCGCCTGCAACGCAGCGAACACCTCATCGGTGTCGTACAGCGCGAGCCGGTGGATCTCGGTGCCGACGCGCTCGAGTTGGAGACCGCGCTCGGTGGTGATGCGGCGTTCGAGTAGGCGTTGCTGCGGCGACTCGATCGTCTCCGAGGTCACTCGCCAGCCCGGCCCCTCCCAGACGTTGTGCTCGAGCCGCGGCAAGGCGCGGCCCGGCTGGGCGACGTCGAACATCAGGATGCCGCCCGGCTCGAGCGCGGCGTGGGCGCGCTCGAACACCTCGGTCATCGCGGCGAAGCCGGCGCGCTCATCGAACAGGTAGTTGAAGGCTTCGCCGATCCCGGTGACGGCGACGCACGGCGGAATCTCCGCGTCGTACAGCGAGACGGCCTCGAAGCTCGCGCCGGGCACGCGCTCTCGGGCTAGGGCGATCATGTCCGGCGAGATGTCGAAGCCGACGACTTCGTAGCCTGCGGCCGCAAGCAAAGCCGACGAGATCCCGCTGCCGCAGGCCAGCTCGACGACGCGGCCCGACGGAAAGCCGGCCAGCTCGAGACCGGCGATCAGCGTCTTCGCCGCGCCGGTCGCGATGAAGCCGAAGGAGTCGTCGTGAATGTAGGCCAGGTCGGCGGCGTAGGCGTCACTCATGGCGCCTATCTTCGCCTACTTCACACGCAGTGACTTCTCGACCTGGTTGGCCGTCGCGCCGGCTGCGTTCAACGCGCGCATGAACACGGTGTACTTGCCGCGCGGCAGGCGATGCTTGAGCGGCAGCTTCCAGTGTCCCCGCCTATCGATCGTCGCGCGCAGCCAGACCTGTTTGCCGCAGGCGCGCGTGCGCTTGACCCCGGTGAACTTTGCCTTTGTGGACTTCATCCATTGGCAGCGCGGCGGGCGCTTCGCGGAGGTTTTGACGCCGTCGCCGTTCGCGCCGAGATTGAGCCGCAGCGCGACGTCGACCTGCTTTGCCTCCGCACCGACGTCGCCGGTCAGCTTCTTCAGCTTCGCGGCCTTCGTCGAACTCGGGAAGTCTGCGTCGAGCTCGATGCCGCCAGCGCCCGCGCCGTTCTCGTCGTCGACGGTGTAGCGGGCCATGCCGATGCCGCCGTAGCCAGCCGAACCGGCAACCAGTAGCTTGCCGTCGGCGTCGAACAGTGCTTTGCGCGCCGAGGCACGCGAGGTCAGCGGCAGCTGCGAGGTGACCTTGCCCGCCGCACCGAACGATTCGTCACGCGTGCCGTCGGCATTGGTACCGACGAGCGCGAAGGTGCTTGCGCCGCTGCCATTGATGTCGCCCTGGGTGCCGGCGACGATCAGCTTGCCGCCCGGACGCGCAGCGACCGAGTAAGCGCGAGAGCTGCCGGCGAATCCAATCGTCAACATCCCGCCGAATCCGTAGCTCGGGTCGAGTCCGCCACCGGCCGTGAAGCGAGCGATCGCCATGCTTGATCCAGATGAGCCGGCCACGACGACGCGGCCGTCCGGCAGCCGAACGGCGCCGTTGCCATCGCTGTTCTCGGGGAAGCTCGCCTTGGCGGTACCGCCAGCGCCGTATCCCGTGTCGATGTCGCCGTTCGCCTTGAAGCGCGTGAGCGACATCTGGTAGCCGAGGTTGCCGACGACGAGCACGCCGTCGCCATCGATCAGCACGTCGCCGGTCCAGAACATCTGGTTGTTCGTGAAGTCGGTGCTCGCTACGCCGTCGCCGCCGAAGGAGTTGACCGGGTCGCCGTTCGAGTCGACCTTGACGGCAACGACGTTCGGTGCGTAGTACGGCGAGTTGTCGTAGGAGTAGCCGCCGGCGACGATGTCGCCGTTCGCGGCGATCGCGACGCCGGTGGCGCTCGCCCCGTCCTGGATCGGGAACAGCACGCGGCCGCCGCTGCCGAAGTCGGCGTCGGGTGTGCCGTTTTCGTTGAGCCGCACGATCGCCAACTGCGTCGCGACGGATCCAGTCTGGTACACGCCGACGAGCACGATCTTCTTGTCGGACTGCACGGCGACGGCCGAGACACGTGCCTGGTAGTAGCCGGGCAGATCCGGCCCGGGCATTGCGTCGGCAATCACGCCACCGCTGCCGAAGTCGGGGTCAGGCGTTCCGTTCGCTTTGAAGCGAGCAACGCCGAAGGTCAGGGGTATGTAGCCCTTGGTCCCGGCAACGACGATCTTGCCGTCAGGCGCGAGCGCAGTCGACGCGCCTTCGGCCAGAGCCGCCGACACGGCGGTGCCACCACTGCCGAAGGTGCCGTCGAATGCGACGGTCGCGTGCGCCGCCGTGGCGCACAGCGCGGTAACGGTGAGCGTGAAAAACAGTGCGACGGCCGCGCGCTGCGCGCGACTGAAAGCTTCCATTGCCAACATCCGAGAGATCCCCTTTGCCGAGTTGCGAGAAGGCTACTTCACCGTAACCCAAATGCCAAGGGTGAGTTGCGCTGTTTTCTGCGCGGATCCTTAGACGCGGCCGCTGGCCTGACGCTGTCTGCGTGCCAAGGCGTCGATGATCACCGCGATCAGCAGGACGGCGCCGGTCACCATATATTTGACCGACGACTCGTAGGCGAGCAGGTCCATGCCGTTGGAGATCGAGCCGATCACCAGCGCACCGAGCAGCGCCGACCAGACCGAGCCGCGTCCGCCGTAGAGGCTGGTTCCCGCGATCACCGGCCCGGCGATCGCGAGCAGCAGAAGGTCGCTGCCGCCGGAGGACTGGTTCACGGCGAGCAGGCGCGACGCGCCCATGATGCCGCCGATCGCCGCCATCGATCCGGCGATGCCGAACACCGCGGTGCGCACGACGTACGTATTGATGCCCGCGCGCCGCGCGGCCTCGAGGTTGCCGCCGACGGCGAACACGCGGCGGCCGAACGAGGTGCGCACGAGCACGAACTCCATTCCCGAGACGAACGCCAGCAGGATCAGCGCCGCGAGCGGGACACCGCGGTCGGAGTTGAGGATCAGCAGTGACGCAAACGTGACAACGGCGACGACGGCGATTCGCACCAGTACGGGCTGCAGACTCTGGTCCGTCAGCTTCGCGGCGACGCGATGCCGATAGCCCCATAAGGCGAGCGCCGCATAAGCCACGACGACGACGATCGCGATGATCCAGCCGACCGTGTCGGAGAAGAAGGTGTTCGCGAGCCCGGTGATCTTGTCGTTGGTCAGGTTGACCGTGCCCGTGTCACCGAGCACGTAAAGCAGCGCGCCCTGCCACGCGAGCAGACCGGCCAGCGTGATCACGAACGGCGGAATCCCGAAGCCGACGGCCAGGCCGCCCTGGAAC
>JBOGYW010000119.1:0-6473 GCA_050696815.1 Solirubrobacterales bacterium
CAAGCCAACGGTCGATCACCGCATTGCCGAATTTGTCAGGCAGCGAGTCGGCGACGAGACCGGGGAGGCCGCCGAAGCTCGTTCGGGAAAGTTCGGGAAACTGATACAGCCGATTCTCGACCGGCATCACCAATGGCGACGGTTCGAACCCACTAGCCGCAAATTCCGGCTCGTACTCGAATACGGCCGAACCACCTGGACGGTCGAGCGAGACGGCGCCGATGCGTCTGCCCCATAGGACTACTTCCGCAACCGCCAACTATTCATCGCCCCATTTCCAGCTCTCGCGAACGGGCTCGTGAGTTTTTTGATGACGACGGCCGGCACGGACGCGAGCGCCGTGCCGCCGTTCCCGTTCGAGTTGCTGCAGAGGGGTTTCGCCTGAGTCCGGGATCAGCAAGTCAAGCGCCGGAAGCAGTCCCAGCACTCGAAGCACACGCAACAGATTGCGCAGCTGACTGGATTTGCCGGCCTCGATGTTGTGCACGGTGAGCGTGCTTACGCCGGCCTGGGTCGCAAGTGCTTCCTGGGAAAGATTGCGGCTCAAACGGGTTTTCGCAATGCGCTTACCTAGCTCAGCGATCACGGCCTGGTCGGTCATCTCGTTTGCAATGTTCATGGAAAAGCTATCGATAAACTATAGAAAAACTTAAGTTAAAGATTTAAAAAGATTTAACTTATATGTTTTTATAGTATAGCGTGGCACTCTATGCACGGCCGATAAACGACAGCGCAAAACGAACAAACGAGCGGTTTTCCCATTCGGCCGCGTGGATGAAGAGGCGCGTTCCAACGAAGGTTGCGATCAACGCTGCCGAGGCCTTAGAGGCGCCACCACCGGCCCGGACCAGCTGCAACGCGACTGCGATCACGAGCAACAACCCATATGATCCGAACCGGTGGCGTGCCGTGTGCGTATTCATGCTGGGGAGCATTTGCTTTGGCACGCCTTACTAACTCTCGCGTCAGCGAAAAGTTGCGCAATATTGATGACTGCTTAGTGCGCGATTTTGACCGCTAGTTTCGCGCTCGTGGCAGCGACGGATCCGTAGTAGTTGACAAACAGCCGCTTCGAGGTGCGCAACTTATTTGCGACTCGAAGCGAGACCCGGTGTGAGTAGGTGACCGGCTTGTGCGGTCGCGCAGCCCCGTAGCGGCTCGTGAAGCTGTCTCCCTTTTTGCTGGTCGCCAGGTCGATCGCGAAGTAAGGGCAGCCGTCGGGGAAGCTCACGCGGTAGCTGAGCTTGCGACCACTCAGCTCGACGCTGCCGCCGACGATTCCGCCCGCGCAGGCGGGATCGGGGCTTTCGGGCTGCTCGAACGCGCCCTTGGCGCGGATCTCGGTGTCCCAGCACGTGTGCTTGATCGAGCCGATCGTCGACGCCGGGCCGGAAAACGGCATCGCCGAGAGACCGGCGATCGTGCCCAACGGCGTGTACGTGCCCGCTAGCGCGTCGAGCGTTGAAAGATCGACGACTTCGTTCTCGATCTCCGACGAGCGGTGAGGATGCGGCAGGTCGCGATAGTTCGAGGCGAACACGAACCCGCCATCGCGGTTGCCGCGCGCCACCTCGAAGTCGACGGCCTCAGGCAGCGGCACGTGGACCGGTTGGTCGGAGCCACTGTCGTAGCGCAGGATCTCACTGATCGTCGCTTCGATCTCGCCTTGCGAGGCGTACGCGAATGGCTCGATCGCGACCGCGTCGCCGCCGAGCAGCGCCACAGACCTAACGTATTGGCCGGCGCCGACGCGTCGAATCGCTTTGCCGGTCGTCCAGTCGTAGACGATGGCGCCCCGGCCACCTCTGCCATCGATCGCCAGATAGTGGTCGTTGACGCTGGCGACGAGGTCGACGATCTGGGCGTCTTGTAGTTGCGGACGGTGGTCGCCAAGCGGGATCGTGAAGCTTGCTTTGCGCACGACGCGAGCACCGGTCAGCGACCAGATCGTTGCCCGGAACTCTTTGCGCCTGCCGCAGCGAGTGATCGCCGCAAGCGTTGAGCCGCCGACTGCCATCGCGTTCGGCGGGCACTTGCTGAGCACTCTCATGCTGCCGCCCGGCACGCCGGCGGCGAGCGCCGAATCGGCGGTGTCATACGAGCCGTCGTCGAAAACCTCAAGGAACTGTACGTTCGCCGCGACAAGCGTGGACGAGCCGGCAAACTTCGTTACGCGCAAGCCGTCGTGTCGCGGCTTGTACGAGAGTGCGCGCTTGACGGGCGCGTCCTTGGTCACAAATAGGACTTCGGAGCGTCCACGGCGGCCGTCACGAACGACGTAGGCGCCGGATCCAGTCCAGGCGAAGTCTTGGTCCACGAACGGGCCGGGCAGGGTCTTGATGAGATCTGATGCCGTCGCGGCCTGAGTCAGCGTCAACAACGCGATGACGACGGTGAATACGAGTAGACGAATTTTCATTGCACGCATTGCCAATATGAACAATTCGGCCGACCGAAAGTAGCGACGAAAAAAGCTCCCCGGGCTGGACTCGAACCAGCGACATTTCGGTTAACAGCCGAACGCTCTACCAGCTGAGCTACCGGGGAATGCGGTGAGAAAGGTACCAGCCCGGCAGCGGCAAAATCACCGCGCCGCGAAGGCTTCGATCTCGTTTGCGGCGACTTCCGCTGCGTCGTTATCGGCAGCCCAGGCCGCGAATTGAGCAGCCCGTGCCGTCATCTCCGGGCGCGTGATCACCTTCTCGACCGCAGCGCCGATCGTGCGGCTGGAGATGAAGCGATGCGGCACCGCCACACCCACGCCTGCCCAGCGCGCGCGGGCCGCGTTCTCGTACTGATCGCCGCTTGCGGGGCAGATCACGACGGCCGCGCCCGAAGTGAGCGCGCGCATCACTGTGCCATGTCCGCCGTGACAGACAACTACGTCCGCGGGCGGGAACACCTGCGAGTACGGCGCCCAGTCGACCACCGACGTATTCGACCCCGGCTCCAGCGAGTGTTCGGGCTCGCGGCCGTTCTTCGCCGCTAAGACACGCACGGGCAGATCGCGCAGACCGCGAATAGAAGCCGCGAGCATCGTGTGATCGAGATCCTGCGCGGTGCTGGGCGCGACCACCACCAAGGGGTCGTCGCCCGACGGAATCTCGACCGGCTCGGCGGGCGGCTCCCACATCACAGGGCCGATCACCTTCACCTGAGCGGGCCATTCGCGCGGCGGCTCGAGCTGCGGCAAGGTGCCGACCAGCACCAGTTCACTCGACAGAGACCCGTGCCAGCGGTCGATCGGTGCGAGACCGACGCCCGCGCGCGTCTCGTTGAGTTCGTCGCGGCCGTAGTCCAGCCCGTGCTCTTCGAACCTGCCGATGAAGTCGAAGAAGCGCCGCGCCGGCCAGCTCTTCGCCGGCGACCAGCCGCTGCCGAACGGCACGGTGTCGCGGCCGGTCGCGTGCCAGAGGTGGGGCACGAAGGTGGCGTAGGGCACATTGCACATCTCCGCCGCCAAAGACCCGCTGAGGGTCAAGACGTCGGTAAGAATCGCGTCGGGCTGCCACCCGCGCACCACCTCGGCGAGCTCTTCGGCCGCCAGCGCGGCGGCCTCGTGCACATTCGGCACCTCTTCGCCGGGCGCCGTCTCGAACTTCGGCGCGCGGAAGAACTCGATACCTGCGGCCTCGATGTGCTCCTGCCAGCGGAACCAGGTGTGGATCGCGACGTCGTGCCCGCGGCGCGAGAGCTCGCTGCCGATCGCGATCATCGGGAACGCGTGACCGGCCTCGCCGATCGCGACGAGCAGAAACCGTTGCGGCCGCGCGCCGGCCAAGGCTAAAGCGCGCCGGCCTGCTCCGCGGCGCTCGCGACGGCGCGCAAAATCTCGGCGCGGCCCTCGTGATCGGCGGCCATCGGCACGACCAGCAGGTTGTCGGTGCCGATGTCCTTGTACGCCGCGATGCGGTCCGCGATGCGGTCCTTGTCGCCGACCAGGGAGACGAGGTCGATCAGTTCCTCCGGTACCGCCGCGGCGGCGTCCTCGTACTTCTTGTCGAGGTAGAGGTCCTGAATCGTCTTCGCGTCGTCCTCGAAGCCGTAGGCGCTGACCAGCGTGTTGTAGAAGTTCTTGCCGCGCGCGCCCATGCCGCCTACGTAGAGGGCGATGATCGGGCGGATGCGGTCGCGCAGCTCCGGCAGATTCTCACCAACCGCCGTGAAAATCGACGGCGAAATCTGAACGTCGTCAAGTGTCTTGCCGGCACGCTCGGCGCCGAGCTTCAGATTTTCGTTCAGATAGGAAGCGTGCTCCGGCCCGTACAGGTAGGGCAGCCACCCGTCGCACAGCTCGCCGGCGAGCTGGGTGTTCTTCGGGCCGATGGCGGCCAGGAAGATCGGAATCCGCTCCTGGATCGGGTTGACCATCAGCTTCAACGGCTTTCCGAGCCCGTCGGGCAGCGGCAGTTTGTAGATCTCGCCGTCGAACTCCACGTACTCCTTGGCGAACATCGCGCGCAGGATCGTGATGTACTCGCGCGTGCGAGCGAGCTGCTTGGCGAACGGCTGGCCGTGCCAGCCCTCAGCGACCTGCGGGCCGCTGGAACCGAGGCCCATGTTGAACCGGCCGTTCGAAAGGTTGTCGATCGTCGACGCGGTCATTGCCGCGTTGCCGGGCGTGCGGCCCGGAATCTGGAAGATCGCCGAGCCGAGGCGGATCTTCTCGGTGTTGGCGGCGAAGTAGGCGAGCGGCGTGGCGGCGTCAAAGCCGTAGGCCTCAGCGGTCCAGACGGAGTCGTAGCCGAGCTCTTCGGCGACCTTGGCAGACTCGGCCATGCCGAGCAGTTGCTCCTGGTTGACCGCGTAGCCGGCCATCAATCCGAGTTTCATCGTTGCTCCTGGTGGGTTAGAACAGCTCGTCGCCGACGCGCTCGAAGATGATCTCCGGCACACGGGCGTTGGGTGAGAGCGACAGCAGCCAGAGAACGGCGCTGGAAAGGTCTTCAGGGCGGATCATCGTCTCGGCCGGAACGCCGCTCTGCTGGGCGAACTCGGTCATCGGCGTCTCGACGAACGCCGGCGAGAGCGCGGTGAAGCGGATTCCGTCGTTCTGGAACTCCTTGTGCATGCCGTTGGTCCAGTTGGCGACGGCGGCCTTCGTTGCCGCGTACAGCGACAGCCACGGCTGGCCGTAGCGTCCGGCGATCGAGGCGAGGTTGATCACGTGGGCGAGGCCGTTCTCGGAGGCGGCTTCCTTGAGCATCGGCATCGTCTCGCGCGTGACGATCAGCATCGAGCGGATGTTCACCGCGAGCTGCATGTCGATGTACTTCGTCGGGTAGCCCTCGAGCTGCCCGCCGATGCCTACTCCGGCGCTGTTGATCAGCACATCGGTGCGGCCGTAGGCCTCTTTGTGGCCGGCGACCAGCGCCAGCAGAGCGTCCTCATCGTCGGCCGGCGCGGGAATCGCGGTGACCTCGATCCCGGCGTCGCGCAGCTCCTGGGCGGCGCCTTCGAGCTTGTCCGCACGGCGGCCGCTGATCGTCACGGCGTGGCCGTTTTCGCCGAGCGCTTTCGCGATGGCGAAGCCGATTCCACTGGAGCCTCCCGTGATCAATGCGGCGCGTTGCGACACGGCGAGGATGTTATCCGCCAAGATAGGGGGCATGTCAACTTCGATGTTCGAACTGATCGACCGTTTCAAGGCCGAAGCCGAGGACCGCGTGCGCGATATCGAGCGCCTGCTCGGCGAGCTTAAACGCGCCGACGACCCCGCGGAACCGGCCGATGCGATCCGCGATCACGCCCACAAGCTGAAGGGGGCGGCCGGTGTTCTCGGCTTCCCCGAGATGAAGGAGCGCGCCGCCGAACTGGAAGAGGTCGCCGCGTCGCAGACGGCCGCAGCTGACGGCGCCACCGCGGCGGGAGCGATAAAGCCTGCCGCCGACGCACTGGAAGGGACGTTGCCCGCGTAGTGCATAATCCTCGAAAATCGATCAACGGAGACCTAGATGCTTAACGATTCAGTCCAGCAGGCCCTCAACGACCAGGTGAAGAACGAGTTCTACTCGGCGCACGTGTACCTGTCGATGTGCGCGTGGTTCGAAGACCAGGGCTTGCCCGGCTTCGCGAGCTGGATGCGCGCGCAGTACCAAGAGGAGCTGGGCCACGGCATCAAGATCTTCGACTTCATCAACGACCGCGACGGCAAGGTGATCATCGAAGGCGTCGACGCCCCGCCGACCAGCTGGGACTCGCCGCTCGCCGCCTTCGAGGCCGCATACGAGAACGAAAAGGCCGTCTCGAAGTCGATCGACGACCTCTACAACCTCGCCGACCAAGGGGGCGACCACGCCACCAAGGTGATGCTGCAGTGGTTCATCACCGAGCAGGTCGAGGAAGAAGCCTCCACCAAGCAGGCGGTCGACCGCCTGAAGCTGGCCGGTAGCGACAGCAGCGCGCTGCTCGTGCTGGACCAGCAGCTCGGCGCTCGCCAGCCTGGCGACGAGTAGCTATCCGCTGATCACCGG
>JBOGYW010000120.1:0-6434 GCA_050696815.1 Solirubrobacterales bacterium
AGACCAGCCCGACGGCGCTGCCCGGAATGTTCACCGACGAAGCCGCCGGGCTGGAGTGGCTTGGAGAACCAGGAGCGCTGCCGGTGCCCGGCGTCGTCGGCGTCTGCGACAGCGACGACGCCCCGCTACTGCTCGCGCTCGAATGGATCGAGCGCGGCGCGCTCAGCTCCGACGGCGAAGAGCTGCTGGGTCGCGGCCTCGCGAAGATTCATGCTGCGGGAGCTCCCGAGTTCGGCGCCACCCCCGTGCGCGGCGGCGGATACGCCAACGCGCCGATGCGCTTCAACGCCTTCTCACTTCCGAACCACCCCAAGCCCACCTGGGCGGAGTTCTACGCCGAGAACCGCCTGCTGCCGATGGCGCGCAAGGCCGTCGAGACTGGCGCTTACGGCGCGGCTGAACACGACACGATCGAGGCGCTCGCCGCGAAGCTGCCGGAGCTGGCCGGGTCCGCCGAACCGCCGGCGCGCACCCACGGCGACATCTGGTCGGGCAACATCCTCGCCGACACGAACGGCGTGCCGCACTTGATCGACCCCGTTGCTCACGGCGGCCATCGCGAAGTCGACCTGGCACTGCTCACCGTCTTTGGCGGACCGGGGCCGCGCTGCTTCGCCGCCTACGACGAAGTCGCGCCGATCGCCCCCGGCTTCGAGGAGCGCCGGCCGCTCTGGCAGCTGGCGATGATCCTGCTGCACGTGTTGTTGTTCGGCGGCAGCTACGTGGCGCAGTCGCAGCAGATCGCGCGGCGCTACCTCTAGTCGCCAGAGTCCTGGCCCAGCGACAGCATGTTGCCGTCCGGGTCCTTGAACCACGCGATCAGCGCGCCGCTCGGCGCCTGCCAGACGCCGCGCTCGTCCTGCTCGAAGCCCGCGTAGCGCTCGAACGCGATGCCGCGCTCGGTCAGCCCGTCGATCGTGGTGGCGATGTCGTCCACCCACCAGCCGAGCACCGTGTAGTGCTGCGGGTCGACGCTCTCGACGCGCGTTACGCGCAGCGATCCATTGGGCGCGGCGAACACGCAGACCGAGGGGTTCTGCGAGACGACCTCCATCCCAAGCGTGTCGCCGAAGAACTCGCGCGCACGATCGAGATCGGTCGTCGCGAGAAACGGGGCCAGGTCAGATCCACCGAGCATGCGGCAAGCCTAAAAGAAAACCCCGCCGGCCGAGTGGCCGACGGGGCTTCTGTACTTACTTCACGAACAGAATCTCGCGGTACTTCGGCAGCGGCCAGAGGTCGTCGGCGACGACGCGCTCCAGTTCGTCCGCCGCGTCGCGCACCGCGAGCGTCGCCGGAATCACCGTGTCACGCATGTACTCGGCTTCGGCCGTGATCTCGGTCGGGTGGTTCTCGTCGAGGTTGGCGGTGCCAAGCTCGCCGATCGCCGCGACCAGCGCCTTGATCTTGCCCTTCAGACCGAGCACGTCACCGACATCGGCTTCGTCGACGATGTCTGCGTAGCGCAGCGCGGCCGGCAGGATTGAGGTACTCGCGAGGTCGTACGCGTTCTCGGCCTCGATGTTGGTCTTGATCACGTACTGCTCGATGTACACGTCGTAACGCGAGTGCAGCTCGCGCTCCGAGAGCACCTCGTACTTGCCGAAGGTCTCAACGGCCGGACCGTCGATCCACTCCTTCAATGCTTCGGGCGTTGTGCGCAGGTTCTTCAACCCACGCTGCTCGGCCTCGGCGTGCCACTCCTCCGAGTAGCCGTCGCCGTTGAAGACGATGACCTTGTTCTCGTTGTACGACTCAGTGAGCACCGGCGGCAGTGCCTCTTCGAGCGACTTGCCGTCGGCCATCGCAGCCTCGAGCTTCGCGCTCAGCTCGTCGATCGCCTCAGCCGCGATCGTGTTCAGCACCGTGTTCGGGTCGCTGATCGACTGGCTCGATCCAAGCGCGCGGAACTCGAACTTGGCACCGGTAAAGGCGAACGGGCTGGTGCGGTTGCGGTCGCCCGCGTCGGCCGGCAGCGGCGGCAGGACCGGCGAACCCAGGTTGAGGATTCCGCCTTCCTTGCTCGACGTGGCTGCGCCATTTTCGATCTGGTCGAAGATGTCCTGCAGCAGGTCGCCGAGGTAGATCGAGATGATCGCCGGCGGCGCCTCGTTGGCGCCGAGACGGTGGTCGTTGCCGGCAGATGCGACGGTCGCACGCAGCAGGCCCTGGTGCTTGTTCACTGCCGCGATCACGGCGGTGCAGAAGAACAGGAACTGCAGGTTGTCGTGCGGCGTGTCGCCGGGGCTAAGCAGGTTGTGGCCCGTGTCGGTGCCCATCGACCAGTTGTTGTGCTTGCCCGAACCGTTGACGCCGGCGAAGGGCTTCTCGTGCAGCAGGCAGACCAGACCGTAGTTGCGGGCGACGTTCTGCATCACCTGCATCGCCAGCTGCTGGTGGTCGGCGGCGAGGTTGCTGCTCTCGAACACCGGAGCGACCTCGTACTGCGCCGGCGCGACCTCGTTGTGGCGGGTCTTGATCGGCACGCCGAGGCGCGCGAGCTCGTACTCGGACTCCATCATGAACGCGAGCACGCGCTCAGGGATCGAGCCGAAGTAGTGATCGTCCAGCTCGTGGCCCTTCGGCGGCTTTGCGCCGAACAACGTGCGGCCGGTCGTCACCAAGTCGGGGCGCTCGTAGAAATAGTGCTCCGGAATCAGGAAGTACTCCTGCTCGGCACCGGCGGTCGTGAAGACGTGCGCGGTTTCGCTGTCGCCGAACAGCCTCAGCGCCTTGATCGCGGAGTCCGACAGTGCGTTCATCGAACGCAGCAGCGGAATCTTCGTGTCGAGCGCTTCGCCGGTCCACGACACGAAGGCCGTCGGGATGCACAGCGTCGCGCCGTTCGGGTTCTCGAGGATGAAGGCGGGAGACGTCGGGTCCCACGCTGTGTAGCCGCGTGCCTCGAAGGTCGCGCGCACGCCGCCGCTCGGGAACGACGAAGCGTCCGGCTCGGCTTGGATCAGCTCCTTGCCCTTGAACTTGGCGATCGACTTGGTGCCTTCCGGCTCGTAAAACGAGTCGTGCTTCTCGGCCGTGCGGCCGGTCAGCGGCTGGAACCAGTGCGTGTAGTGGGTCGCGCCCTTGCGCGTCGCCCACTCGAGCATCGCGGTGGCAACACTGTCTGCAACTTCGGGCCCGATCGGGTCACCCGCAGCGATCGCCGCCTTGAAGCGCTCGAAGTCTTCGGAAGCCATCAGCTCCTTGGCGACATCGTCGGTGAAGACGTTCTCGTTGAAGACGGCAGTCTCGTCTTTTTGTTCGTGCTTTCCGTTCGGCGTGGACCACTGCGTGCCCAAGACCGCGTGCTGGCGTGTAGGTGTCATCTAGTGACCGTCTCCTCTAAGGGTGTTTCTGGCTGGTAAGTCTGCAGGTGGTGGATTCCCGATGCGGGTTCGCTGCGGATGTCAGACTAGGCCAAACACTGCTGGGCGGCGGTTATCCAGATGTATAAATCGCCTGTCGGCAGATTGGCCAATCCGAGTCGCTTCCAGGTAACAATTTATCGGTACGAAGCTGAAAGCTCGTGCGATTCGTCTGCGGCGGCGATGCGCGCTCGCAGAAACGGGAACAGCGCGGCCTCGAACGCCTCTGGGCGGTCGATGAAAGGCCAGTGGCCGGCGCCCTCCAGAACGTGGACCTCCGCCGACGGAAATGCCTCAAGATTGCGCTCCGCCCACTGCGGGCCGATGTAGGGATCGCTTGCGCCCCAGATCACGATCGACGGCCAGTCCATCAGCCGCAGCATCGGGATCGAGGCCGTGAACTCCCGGTGGTTGGTCGCGCGGTAGAGCGCGATCACCGCGCGGCGCGTGCGGCGATCGAAGTTGCCCCACATCTCGTCGATGAAGTCTTGTGGCAGCCCGCGCATCGCGCGATCGAAGCCCTGCTTGTTGGTGACCGCCATCGTCAGTTCGCCGATCCCGCGCGTGCGCCAGATCCGCGCCCATGCGTGCCAGCGGTAGCCGCGCAGCAGGCCGCTGTTGACCATCGCCAGCGACGCCGTGCGCGCCGGCGAGTAGCTCGCGGCGAACTGCGCGAAGCCGCCGCCGAAGTCGTGGCCCACGAGATGGGCACGCTCGACGCCAAGCAACTCGAGTTGCTTGGCAAGGTGCACGCCGATGCTCGGCACGCTGTACTCGAAGTCGCGCGGGTGCGGCTTGTCGGCCTGGCCGAAGCCGGGCAGGTCGATCGCGATCGCGCGCGCGAACTCGCCGGTGTGCGCGACCAACTCGCGGAAGTCGGCACATGAACCCGGGCTGCCGTGGATGTAGACCACGGCCTCGCCGACGCCTTCAGGGCCACTCTCGATCAGCGGCGAGTTGAGCCCGTCGACGACGACGCTGGAAGTGCGTAGCTCGGCCATCTCCACATCATAGTGCAAAATGCACCGTTCGACTAGAACGTATAGGTCAGCAGCAGCACGAACAGCGGCAGCGCGCAGACGACGTACGAAAGCATCGAGCCGAACACATACCAGCTGCCGATGTCGTCGGCGAACTCCTCGTATCGCGGCCGAAAACGATGCACAATCGAGCGACGCAAGACCACGAGCAGCACGCCACCCGCGACGAAGCTCGCAGCGTGCGCGAAAGCCGTTACGCACTGGAAGAAGATCCAGATCGCCCCGAGAAAGCCGTCGTGGTCGGAACTGTCGCGATGGAAGCCGTGGAACAGCGCGGAGAACGCGAAGACGAAGAGGGCCATGGCGATGCCGCAGATCACTCCCCCGACCACGGCGATCATCGCCGCCCGCAGCTTGTAGCCGTTCTCGGTCTTCGGGATGATTCGCTTACGCGCTTCGGGGGTGCGGATCACTGTGTGCCGAAACAGTACGTGGCACCAAGCATCAGCGCCCACTGCACCGGCGCAGCGACGCACAGCACGCCGATCGCGCCCTGGGTGTAGCGAACACGGATGTGCGCGCCCCACTCCGGGTCGTCGTGGTCGGCCTTGGCGCCGACGTATCTGCGCATGTGCAGCAGCCAGAGCCCGACGGTCACCGTCAGCCCGATGACCAGGACCATCAGCCCGATGATCGCGTAGGTCGGCAGCCCAACCGCGCAGGCCTCTCGCGCAAGCAGCTTCTGCGTCACCGCGATCGCTACAGCGTCGATCATCGCCACGAAAAAGACTCCGACGATGGCGAGCATGCCGCCGCCCAGGAACCAGTAGATACCGGAACTCGTATGTTCGCCCTCCGCGTGTACCCGCGGAGCGGATGTTGCTTGGGCTGCGCGCATTGGAGTCAAACCTGCTGCCTTCAGTATCCCCTAGATCGGCCGGCCGCGCAAATACAGCACGCCCATCGTCAGATAGATCGTGCCGATCAGCAGGATCGCCGGACCCGAGTCGTTGGCCAGCGCGCCGATCACTGTCGCTGCGACGCCGCCGACCAGCGCCGCGCGGTAGGGACGCCGCGGCTCCGGGTCTTCGCCGTCCGCGACAAGACGCGACATCAGGCGGTCGCGGCGCACCCAACCCCAGATCAGCAAGCCGATCGCGATCAGCAGCAGAACCCAGATGCGGTCGGTCTTTGCGCCTTCGATGCTCGCCTGGAAACGGCGACTGGCGACGGTCACGAGATCGCCGGGGCCTTGCGCGTCAACGACGGTGCGTGTGAGGTGCGACTCGCCGCCGCTGACGGCATCGAGACCGGCGATCAGCGCGAGGCCGACGATCGGAATGACGATCAGCAGCGCGATCCGCGCCGGCGTGAGCTTCAGCTTCGCGGCGTAAAAGGCGGCGGTGCCGAAGCCGGCGGCCACAGTGATCACTCCACCGACGTCGGCGCCCAGCCGACCCGCGCCGAGGTAGAGCGCAAGCAGCACCCCGGCGGCGGCGAACCAGCGGGCGGGCCGTTTGATGCTTCGGCGGTCACAGAGCCACGCGCCGACGCCGATCAACGCGCTGATCGACAGCACCGCCTCGAGTTCGTTGCCAACTCCGAAGAAGCGCGCGCCGTACACCGGGTTGGGTCCCAGCAACGACTCGCCGGTCAGTCTCGAGTCGAGGAACGCGAAGTCGAAGCCATGCGCGATCAATACGACGGCGACCGGCACCCATGGCGCACGTGGCCACCTGACTATTCGGTCGGTCGCAAACGCCAGCAACAGAGAGCCGAGAACGGTCAGGTCCGCCTCATTGGCACGCGACGGCCGCAGCGCAGCGGCGGCGAGCAGTAGCGCCGGCAGCCAGAGCATCGCCAGGCCGACCAGCCGCAGGCTGAGCCGCGCGAGCTCGTCAAACCGACCGGTCAGCCGGCCGAGACCGAGTAGGAGAATCAGTGTGAGTCCGCCGACAACGATCACCGCGCGCGCGAGCGGCGCGCGCCGGCCGGCGACAAGCGCAAGCCGGTCGTTCATCTCGTTGAGCTTGGCCGCGCTCATCTTCGGCGCAGCCACTATCGGCTGGCCCTGCATCGTCTTCGGAGA
>JBOGYW010000121.1:0-6408 GCA_050696815.1 Solirubrobacterales bacterium
GTTGGGAGACTCGGCGGCGTTTTCAAGCGGAGCGTCCGGCTCCCCTGCGGTTGCGGGGTGACGCCCTAGTCAGAGCCGTCAGCCAGGCACCTTCCCGTTGGTGAGCTGAACGGCAACGCCCCAATCGCACGCAGATTTTGACTCCCCAGCGAAGTCGATCTTCAGCCGTCACCTAAAAGCCGACCTCCAATCGACTTTTGCAACATACCATTATTCAACGTCGTGTTCAAGAGCATTTTGTTCGGTTACATCGCTACTGGCAGCTGATCGGGGTGTTGGAATTACTTTGAGGAGATGCTCCGCTCTGAACCGACAGCCCGAAGCAAGCTTTTGCGCGCCTTTTTGGTGCTTGTGGCGGCGCTCGCGCTGACCGCCACGAACGCCGGGGCAGCGACCTCGCCGTACAAGCAGCCGGGTATGTGGGTCTGGTACGTCAGCCAGACCGAGGGCGGCGATCCGGTGAAGATCGCGACGCGCGCAGCGCGATACAAGGTGAAGACCGTGTTCATCAAGAGCGGCGACGGCCCGAACTACTGGAGCCAGTTCGACAGCATCGTCGGCCCGCTCAAGCAGCTCGGTCTGCGCGTCTGCGCCTGGCAGTTCGTCTACGGCAGTAAGCCGCAGGCCGAGGCCGACGTGGCGGCGCGGGCGGTGCAGGCCGGCGCCGACTGCTTCGTGATCGATGCCGAGGGCCAGTACGAGAACAAGTACACCGCGGCGAGCCAGTACATCACGCGACTGCGCGGGCGGATCGGGCTCGACTACCCGGTGGCGCTGACCAGCTTCGCCTACCCGGACTTCCACCCATCGGTGCCGTACAGCGTCTTTCTCGGTCCCGGCGGCGCGCAGTGGAACATGCCGCAGATGTACTTCAAGGCGTTCGGCTCGCCGATCCCGAAGGTCTTCGCGCACACCTGGCAGTACAACCAGATCTACGGCCGACCGATCTCGCCGCTTGGGCAGACCTACGAAGGTGTGCGTGCCAAGCAAGTGATCGAGTTCCGCAAGTACGCGCGCTTCTACCGCTCGCGCGGCTACAGCTGGTGGGAGTGGCACTTCACGCGCAAGGACGCCTGGAAGGCGCTGCGCCGCAAGTTGCGCCCGTCACGCGCCCGCGCGGCTGCGCCGGCGTATCCGGTCTACAAGCAGGGGGCGAAAGGCGACATCATCCGCTTCGCGAAGATGAAGCTGAACGCTTCGGGGGCAACACTGGAGTTGAACAACACTTTCGACGCTGTGATGACGACGGCGCTGCAGAACTTCCAGTCGTCGAAGGGGCTGACCGTCACCGGCCAGCTCGACGCGGCGACATGGCCGGTGCTGCTGGCGGTGCAGATTCCGGTGCCCGATATTCCGCGGATCGTCCGAGTCGGCGCTGCGGGGCCGACTGCAGCCGTCACGCGTTAAACCGCTCCGCCTCCTCGGAGCCGCCCGTCGCGTCGCCCTCGCTGTACGAATGCGCACCTGCGCCCGCGAGCGCACCGCCCTGCACGATCAGATACTCGTCGCGCAGCGGCTGCTCGTCGAACCAGCACTCGAGGATCTCGCGCGTGCCGGCCGCGTAGCGCGCCTGGGCCGAAAGGGTGGTGCCCGAGATGTGCGGCGTCATGCCGTGGTGCGGCATCGTCCGCCACGGGTGGTCCTGCGGCGCCGGCTGCGGGAACCACACGTCACCGGCGTAGCCGGCGAGCTGGCCGCTCTCGAGCGCGCGCACGACCGCGTCGCGGTCGCAGATCTTGCCGCGGGCGGTGTTGATCAGGTAGGCGCCGCGGCGCATCTTCGCGATCAGCTCGTCGTTGAACATGTGCTCGGTCTCGGGGTGCAGCGGAGCGTTGATCGTGACCACGTCGCACGCAGCGACGAGCGACTCGACGTCTTCGTGGAACGTGACCCGGAGCTCCTGCTCGACGTCGTCCGGAAGGCGGTGGCGATCGGTGTAGTGCAGCCCGACTTCGAACGGCTTGAGTCGGCGCAATACGGCGGTGCCGATGCGACCGGCGGCGACGGTGCCGACCTGCATGCCCTCGAGGTCGTACGAGCGCGCTGCGCAGTCGGCGATGTCCCAGCCGCCGTCCACGACCACCTTGTACGACGGGATGTAGTTGCGGACCAGCCCGAGGATCATCATCACGACGTGCTCAGCGACGCTGATGCTGTTGCAGTAGGTCACCTCGGCGACCGTGATGCCGGCGTCGATCGCGGCCTGCAGGTCGACGTGGTCTGAGCCGATTCCGGCCGTCACTGCGAGCTTGAGGTTCGGCGCCTTCGCGATGCGCTCGGCGGTCAGGTAGGCGGGCCAGAACGGCTGCGAGATCACGACGTCGGCCTCCGGCAGGCGCCGCTCGAACTCGCAGTCGGGCCCATCTTTGTCGGCCGTGACGATCAGCGTGTGGCCAGCGTCTTCCAGGAACTTGCGCAGCCCGAGCTCGCCTGAGACGCTGCCCAGCAGCTCGCCGGGCGTGAAGTCGATCGCCTGCGGCGTCGGCGCGGTCTGGCCGTCAAAGTACGACTCGATCCGCGGGATCGTGTCACGCGGATAGCTGGACGGGTGCCCGGAAGCCGGGTCGTCGTAGAGCACGCAAAGGACTGTCGCCATTGTTCTCCCCCTCGGTTGGCCTGGAGGGCCAATCTACCGGGAAACGATGTGGCGGTGGTCAAGGGTGTTCTGGCCGTTGTGCACCGATCTCTCCGCGCACCAAAAGAGCGGCGAGTCCGCTGATCGAATCCAGTTGCATCTCCTCGAACCGATCCGCGAGAAGCTGCGGCGCCGTCTTGTTGAGCGCTACGGCCTCGCGTACGAACTCGCCGAGACGGCCCTCCAACTCCGGCGCAAGTTCTTGCATCGCGGCGTCCAGTCGCAATATTTCGGGGCTGGGTTCGGACTCCGGTGGCGGGACGAATTTGGACACCATCCCCGCGGCGTCGGAGACCGCTCGCAGCGACTGGGCCTGCAAGCCGTACTGCTCCGTGACGAGAATGGTGTCTGCTTCCACAAAGATCTGTGCCGCATCGATCACCTTGCTTGAGATCTCCTGAGCGAGTTCCGTGGCCAGTGGCGCGAGCACCTCCGATGGCCACGTCGGCTCGGCCTGCACGATCGAGTACAGCTGGTCAGCCGCCAGTGTCGCCAGACGCTTTTCGACGTCGCCGTAAAGCCAGCGGAAGGACGGCAACGCCGACCAGTCGTGCTTGCCAACTTCGTGTTCGGATTCCGACAGCTCGTCGAAGCGCTCGTCGAGTGACTTGTGGAGGCGGTCCCACGCCCGACCGGCTTCGTTCGCCAACGATGCGAGAGCCTCTCTTGCCGGCGCGGACCACCGAGCAGCTTCGCGTCGTCGCGCCGAACGCTCAATGGCGACGTAGACGATTACCGCAAATACGACCGACGCGAACAGGTTCGTCGTCAGCGAGTGATCGGAAAACCAATCTCGCACGGACGCGACGAAAAGCTCGGCAAGGATCGCCACAGCCGCCAGGATGAGGACGGCATACAGCAGGAGTCGTTCTTGGCTTCGCGTCAACTTCGACCTCGCACTCGCTCGACCTCAATGCGCCAGAGTGGACTCGAACCACCACGGGCCAAATGGCCCACAAGGCCCTCAACCTTGCGCGTCTACCAATTCCGCCACTGGCGCGTGAATCGGCGCGAAGTATAGGTGGGGCGACGCGCCGTCTGCATCAAGTGTCAAATGCCACTCCAAACTCGCACCAAGGTTCACCTTGGCGTGCTGGATGCCACGAAGTTTGGCGCAAAATGCGCGTCGGGCGCTAGGCCTTGTCGCTGAGAATCATCTGCGTGTTGGTGAACTGCGCGACGAGCTTGCCCTCGCTGCGAATCATCACCATCCACACCTGCGTGCGGCGGCCGACGTGCAGTGGCGTCGCCTCGGCGTCGAGCGTCATGCCGGCGCGGCCGGCGCCGATCACGTTGACCTTCAGATCTGAGCTGCTGAACACCTGGCCGTCGCGCAGGTTCTCGCGCGTGCCCCAGCCGGCGACCGTGTCACCCAGCGTCGCCCAGACGCCGCCGTGCATGAACTTGCCGCTGTGCAGGTGTCGCTCGTCGATCGCCATGCGCGCGACGCAGCGGTCCTTGCCGACCTCCAGCGCCTCGATGCCGAGGTGGGTGGCGTAGTGACCCTGCGGGATGTTGAGCGCCGGCGTCTCCGGGGTGCGCTCGGCGCCCTCGACGCCTACCGCCTCCGGAGGAACATCTGACGTCGAGACCTTCGGCGCGCCGCCGTCCTTCGGCTCGAGCAGTACCTGCGTGCAGAGGAAGTTGCCGACCA
The DNA here is from genome assembly GCA_050696815.1 of Solirubrobacterales bacterium. Classification (GTDB taxonomy): domain Bacteria; phylum Actinomycetota; class Thermoleophilia; order Solirubrobacterales; family JACPNS01; genus JACPNS01. The sequence continues at coordinate 4,290 of JBOGYW010000121.1, forward strand.
GCGCGCCGTCCTTTGCGATCCGCACCTCCCACACGTGCGTGCGCTTGCCGATGTGCAGCGGCAGCGCGACAGCCCAGAGGTCATCGCCGACCTGCGCCTTGTGGAAGATGTTCATCTTCATCTCGGCGGTCGTGAAGTTCCAGCCCACCGGCAGCAGGCGCGCCGCGCCCCAGCCGGCGATGCTGTCGGCGAACGCCGTCCAGGCGCCGGCGTGCATGTAGTTGACGTTGTGCAGGTGGCGTTCGCTCACCTCCATGCGGCCGACGGCGCGCTCCGGACCGATCTCGAGGATCTCGAAGCCGAGCCAGCCCGGGAAGGTGCTCTTGGTGAAGCGTTTGGTGATCTCGGGATCGAACGCGTACTCGGGGTCGATCTCGATGTGCAGCTTTGTCGCCGCGGGGGTGGGGATGGTCACGGCGGCGAGATTACACAGGCGAACAAATGTTCCGTCCGGAGGATCGGTTTATATTCCGAACACGTGTTCGCGTCATGGCAGTTTCGGGAGGCATGCCGTGCACACGTCCAATTAGAACGGCGAGGAGAAAGGTGAGGTCCGATGATCGAACAGATGCAGGACCCGGCGCAGATGGATCAAGATCTGACCCAGCGTCAACGCGAGATTCTCGATTTCATCCAGGTCTATCTGGATGACAACGGGTACCCGCCGACCGTCCGCGACATCGGCGGCGCTGTCGGACTCACCTCCTCTTCGACCGTTCATGCGCATCTTGCGAACCTCGAGAAGGCCGGGGCGATTCGTCGTGACCCGACCAAGCCACGTGCTCTTGAAGTGCTCGTCGGCGGCGTTAGGAACGCGACCCGCGCGATGGGTCAACGTGTTTCGGATGCCGTCGGCAGCGGTCTGCCGCTGATCGGCGCGGTCGCGGCCGGTGGGCCGATCCTCGCCGAGCAGAACATCGAGGAGTACATCGACGTGCCGCGGATCGCGGGCGGCGGCGACGCCGACTTCGTGCTGTCCGTGCGCGGCGACTCGATGCAGAAGGCCGGCATCCTCGACGGCGACTTCGTCGTCGTGAAGTCTCAGCAGACGGCGCGTGACGGAGAGATCGTCGTCGCGCTGATCGAGAACGAGGCGACGGTCAAACGCTTCTACCGCGAGTCGGACCACATCCGGTTGCAGCCGGAGAACGACGCCTACGAACCGATTCGCAGCCCGGATGCGGCTGTGATCGGATCGGTCGTAGGGGTCTTCAGACGGGTGATGTAGCCGCTAGCCGGCCGCGACCGGCGTGTCCGCGTTTTCGAGCGCCCAGGTGAGCGCGTAGTCAGCCACTTCCTGCCAGTTGTCGGCTGCGGGGAGCAGGTGCGGTCCCGGGAATTCGATGTGTTCGGTGACCAGATCGTCGGCGTAGTGCTTGGCGTTCGACTTTTGAACGGCTGTCGGCATGATCGTGTCGTCCGCGCCGGAGATCAGCAGCAGCGGCGGACGATCCTTCTTGAAATCGAGCCAGGTCTCTTGATGCCCCGGCTTGAAGTTCGCCAGCACGCCCTCCCAAGTCAGCTGGCCCGACGCGGGAATTGCGTATCGCTCGTACGTCTCCTTTGACCTTTCTTCGGTGAACGACGTCCCGAAGGAGTACTTCCACTCTTCTTCGGTGAACCCGACGGCTTCGTGGCGGGTCGACGGGTGAAGCAGGATCTTCTTCGTCGCCTTGGCCTGGCTGGGTGGGGCCACTCGAATGCCCTCCGGCGCCACAGAGTTAATCGCCACGCCGGCCGCGCCACGGCCATCAGCGAGCAGTAGTTGGGTGATCAGGCCGCCGGCGGAGTGGCCGATGATGATCGGCGGGGAGTCGAGGTCGTCGATCACCTGCTTGAAGCTGTCGACGATCGCGGGCAACTCGAGCTCGGTGATCGGCGTCGGGTCTTCGTTGAGCGACTCGACGGTCCCTTCCAGGCCGGGATACGCCGGCGCGAGAACCTTGAAGCCCTTCACTTCGTAGTGAGCGATCCAGTCTTCCCAGCTGAGCGGGGTGACCCAGAATCCGTGGACCAGGACGATTGTGTCGGGGGCAGCCATGGCGTTTCCTTCCAAGAGGAGTTAGTGAGCTTTCTCAGCATCGTGCCGCAAGTGGCACTTCGGTGCGCTGTCCAGATG
>JBOGYW010000122.1:0-6342 GCA_050696815.1 Solirubrobacterales bacterium
GCATTCGACTGGCCACGGCCGACGGCCAGCGCGACTTCGCGCTCGCGCTCGCTGAGGATTGCGAGGCTTTCGCATGCGCGGTCTCTGCGTTCCGCAGCTCCGCCCTCGCCAATCACCAGTGAGATCAGTTGGCGCGTGATCGTGGGCGAGAGCATGCTGTCGCCGGCATCGACCATCTCTATTGCGCTGACGATCTCGGCGGGCGGGGTGTGCTTGAGCAGGAAGCCATCGGCTCCAGCCCGCAGCGCGCGCAGCACCAGGTCATCGGCGTCGAAGGTTGTGAGCACCAGCACCTTCGGTGGACTCGGTTGCTGGGTCAACAGCGTCGTCGCCGCGATGCCGTCGAGATTCGGCATACGGATGTCCATCAGTACGACGTCGGGGTGGTGAAGGTCGACCGAGGCGAGCACCGCGTCGCCGTCGTCGGCTTCGCCGACGACTTCGATCCCCTCTGCTCCTCGCAGGATCATCGTCAGCCCAGAGCGCACAAGCGCATCGTCGTCGACGAGCAACACGCGGATTCGTTTGCGATCGTTCATGCGCCGCTCGGCAGCGTTGCTCGCAGTGTGAAATCTCCGCGCCGCCCGGGGCCATATTCCAGCTGCCCACCTGCGAGTTCGGCACGTTCCGTCAGTCCGATCAAACCGCTGCCGGCACCCGGCAAGGGGCTCGACGCGCCGCCGTCGATTGTGCTTAAGCTGCGGCGGCTGACGACTTCGACGATCACGTCGCTGCCGCTTCCGGCGATCGAAACCTCGACCGCCGCCGAAGGCGCGTGCTTGCGCGCGTTGGTCAATCCTTCTTGGACGATCCTGTATGCAGCGCGCCCGACAGCCTCCGGCAGCGCGCCGCCCGCGTCGAAATCCGACTGCCATTCGACGTTCATTCCGGCCGCGCGAGACTGCTCGATCAGCGCTGGAATGTCTGAGAATGTCGGTTGCGGCGGCTCCGGCGATTCGCCAGGTGCACCGTCGCGCAGCACGCCGAGTATGTCGCTTAGTTCCTGAAGCGCATCGCGGGCCTCGGCGCGGATCACGCCGCTAGCCTGCGTGATCTCTTCGCGGGTCGCGTCAGGCCGGAACTCGAGTGCGCCGGCGTGCAGGCTCAGCAGCGAGATGCGGTGGGCGAGCGCGTCGTGCATCTCGCGGGCGATCCGCAGTCGCTCGCCTTCGCGCGCTTGTGCAACGCGTAGCTGTTGCTCCGACTCGGCGCGGTCGGTGCGTTCGTGCAGCGAGACGACAAGGTCTCGCTGCACGCGCGCGAAAAGGCCCCAGCCAACGGCGATCGCGGTCAACAGCGTTCCGACAAACAGGCTCAACCAATACGGATCGGTGGTGGGATAGACCAGTGGTGAGAGAGCATTGGATGCCATCGCGAGCAAGATCAGCCGCGCGAGCGTGCGCGGCGAAACTCGGATAGCGGCGTTAAAGAGTGCCACGAACGCTGCGCCGAAAGCTGCAGTCGAAAACGCCGAGGCGACCAGCGCGAAGACCCCTACCGCGACTGGACGCGAGCGGCGCAGCCACAACGAGGCGATCGCCCCGACTCCGACCACGACATCGATCACCGTCATCAGGGTCGAGTGGTCCTTGGCAGTCACGCCGTAGGCAGCCGTGCCGATGCCGGCCGCGAAGCCGAACATGACCAAGTCGACGATCCAGTCGCGTGCCGAGCGCCGGCCGCCGCCGCTCGCCGCCAGCTCGCTGGGCAGCAGCTGCTGGCGCCAGCGTGGGGCTGGTGATACCTGCTGTGCGGATTCGTTCACGACGTCGACAGGCTATGTCCGAAAGCGGTCGCCCGCCCCCTACCAAAGTCGATTCGAATGGCGACCAAAGTGGTCGCAGATCTAACCATCAAGCCGACGTCGCCGAAGCGGGACAGCCTTAGCTTGGTGGCATGATCGAATCAAACGCACTCACCAAAACCTTCGGCGAACAGATCGCCGTCGACGCTGTCACGTTTCGCTGTGAACCCGGGACGATAACTGGATTCCTCGGCCCGAACGGGGCCGGCAAGACAACGACGATGCGCATGCTCTGTGGCCTGGCGCGGCCTGATTCCGGCAGCGCCACCGTGCTCGGCGGCAACTTCGCTGAGATTGCGAACCCGGGAACGCGCGTGGGCGTGCTGCTCGACGCCTCCGCTCAGCACGCCGGTCGGCGCGGCGGCGAAGTGCTCGCGTTGTCGGCGCGATTGATCGGCGCGCCGCCGCAGCGCGCCGCCGAAATGCTTGAACGCGTAGGGCTCGACGGCTCCGCCGCACGCAAACGCGTGCGGCAGTACTCGCTGGGGATGCGCCAGCGGCTCGGGCTGGCTCACGCACTGCTCGGCGACCCGCAGGTATTGATCCTCGACGAGCCGGCCAATGGGCTGGACCCGGAGGGGATCCGCTGGATTCGCGAGTCGCTACGCGACTTCGCCGATCGCGGCGGCACCGTGCTGCTCTCGTCCCACCTGTTGAGCGAGGTTGACGCCGTCGCCGATCGGCTGGTGATTATCGGCAACGGGCGGATCGTCGCGCAGGGAACGCGCGAAGAACTACTCGGCGGGCGCGGCACGCTGGTGAGGGCCGCGGACGCCGAGGCGCTCGGCGAAGCACTACGCAGAGCCGGCTTCTCGTGGCGAGATGACAGCGACAGCGGATTCGTCGTCGACGCGAAACCCGAGGCCGTCGGACGCGCCGCGCTGGCGTCGGGCATCGTCCTGACCGCGCTCGGTGAGTCAGAAGGCTCGGCCGGACTTGAGCAGCTGTTTTTCGAACTTACAACGGCGAGCGACGAAGCTCGTGAAACGAGGCATCTTCAGGAGGCCGGCAAATGAACACCGCAACCGCAACCCCCAACGCGATCGGCCACAGCGGCCGCCCCTCGATCGGCACGCTCACCAGCGTCGAACTGCGCAAGATGTCCGACACCGTCGCCGGCTTCTGGATGTTGTTGTTCGTCGCCGGCAGCGTCGTCGCAACCGTCGTACTCAGCTGCCTGACGACTCCTGACAACAAGCACGCCATTGATGTGCTTTTCTACAACTCGCTGCAGCCGGTCACGGTGTTGTTGCCGATCGTCGGCATCCTGTTGATCAGTTCCGAATGGACGCAGCGCACCACCCTGACGACTTTTTCGCTGGTGCCGCAGCGTTCGCGCGTGATCCTCGCGAAGGTGCTGGCAGGATCCGCAGTCTCGCTGGTCGCGGTGGCGCTGTGCCTGGGCGTGAGCGCGATCGCAACGGCAGTTTCGGCGGGCGGTGTCCCCAACGAGTGGGCGCTGCCGCTCACGGTCGTCGGTCAGGCACTCGTCTTGGTCGTCGCGACGACGACGGTGGGAATTGGTTTTGGAGCGCTGTTTCTCGCTTCTGCGCCGGCGATTGTGTCGTACCTCACGCTGCCGCTGGCGGTTGTCGCGATCGGCCACATCGATGTTCTGCGCGGCATCGCTCATTGGGTTGACATGGGTGCGGCGCTCGATCCGCTCGGTCTGCACGTGATGAACGGAACCGAGTGGGCGCACGCGGGAAGTTCACTTGCGATCTGGATGGTGCTTCCGCTGGCGGTCGGTTTCTACCGGATCACCGGGCGCGACATTGCCTCGTAGTGAAAAAGCCCAGCGATTGCTGGCTTTTTCTAGATAGCGGGGGCAGGATTCGAACCTGCGACCTTCGGGTTATGAGCCCGACGAGCTACCAGACTGCTCCACCCCGCGACGGTCCTTTCAACTTAGCAAAGCTCGCGCCATTTGCAACGATTTCTCCCGATGGACGACAGAAACGAACTGCGCGCACCGAACGGAGACCGCTGGCGCGTCAAGCGCCACTGGGCGAAGCGGCCGCGCTACGGATTCTTCAAGCGGGACAACTGGCCGCTGGACGGTGTCTCGCCGCTCGACTTCGCGGACCTCGGGTTTGCCGATTCATTCAGCGGATTGATCTTCGGAGTCATCGCCGCGATTGCGATCTTTCTGTTTTTCCTGTTCGTCGTGATCGTGCTGATGCCGTTGCTCGGCGTCGTGATCGAGGTCGCGGTGCTGGTCGGCCTTGTCAGCTCGGGCATCTTCGGCCGCGTCGTGCTGCGGCGTCCATGGACGATCAACGCCGTCAACGTCGACAATCCACTGGAGTCGCGTGATTACAAAGTGGTTGGTTGGGCACGGTCTCGCCAGGCGATCGCCGCGCTGAGGCAGACGATCGCGACGACCGGACCACCATCGACCACGGGCGATCGATTGATTTAGGCGGCGAACCGCGCCTCGGCGCGCGCACGCGCCTTGGCGGCCTCGACCTCGCGGTCCTTCGGCGGGGCCGAAGTCACGAGATGGTCGAGCAGCTCCGCGGTCGCGGCGCGCACTTTCTCGACGGCCTGAGCGAAGGCCTCTTCGTTCGCCTTCGACGGCTTGGTGGAGCCACTGATCTTGCGCACGTATTGAAGCGCTGAGGCGTGGACCTCATCTTCCGTGGCCGGAGGCTCATAGTTGTGGAGTGTTTTGATGTTGCGGCACATGGGGCCAGCATACGGCTTCCCGCGTTGCGGTCAGCCGCCGGCGATGTACTCGTCCAGCCCGGCGCGTGCCTTCTTCTGCACGGCGCCACGGATGATCGGCGTCCAGCCGAGCAGTAGCCCCGAAGTGCCCAGCGCCTGACGCGACCACTTGTAGAAGCTGAACTCGTCGAGCTGGTCGACGATCAGCCCATCGGCGAAGCGGAAGTGCGACTGCACCTCGTTGATCACGTGGCGTCCGGTCTGCGTGAAGGTGTAGGTCGCGCGCCAGCGGGCGGTGCCGGCATCCTCGCCGGCGTCGTGGCTGAGCAGCTCGAGCTCAAGGTCGTCGGCGCGCGAAGTGAGCATCCGCCACATCGCACCGGGCTCGTCGCCCTTCAGGCCCTCGAAGACCGGATCGGAGAAGCGTGCACCGGGCGCGTAGCAGTCGGCCATTCCCGCTCCGTCGTGTGCGGCGAAGGCGCTGTAGAAGCGCGTGATCAGCTCCGAGTTCTGCTCTGCCGCCATCCGCGAATCTTCGCAGGAAAGCCGCTGTCTATAGGTTCGGCTAGATTTACCGCGATTCTGACCCCCGATCAGGAATAGCGCACCTTTCGAATGCACTCGAACAACGGCCGGACCTCAAACGCTTTCATCACTGTCGCAGCCCTCGCGCTGATCGTCTTCTCGGCGATCGTGCTGAGCGCGTGCACCACGGCGACGCCGGCCGACACCTGGGAGCTGCCGAACCAGAACATCGAGAACACGCGCTACATCGGCGGTCGCATCTCCACCAGCACGATCGAGAACGTCGCGGTCGGCTGGACGGCCGATGTGAAGACCGCGGCCGGTGTCGGCACCGACGCGCCGTCGCCGTTCATCGACGCGAACGATGTCTTCGTGTCCGCGCGCAGTGGCGGGACCGTGGCGCTGGACCTCTTCACCGGCCAGCCGTCCGCCGCCGCGACGATCGCGGCGAACCTCAACCAGCGACCGAAGTTCATCGACCGGCTGAAGCCGAAGGCGTTCGCCAAGCTCGCGGCCAACATCTCGCCGATCAGCACGACCGGCAAGGACGACGCCGAAATCGTCGTCGGCGCCGGTGACGGCACCGTGCAGGCGCTCAACCTTTCCGACAGCAGCCAGGCCTGGTCGCGCACGCTCGAGGCCGAGGGCGACACCACGCCCCACGTCGTCTCGAACATGGCGGCGGCGAAGGAGCAGATCTTTGTGCCGGTCGTCAACCTGCCGAAGGGCGACGACGCCGCGAGCGCGATGACGAAGCTCGAGACGCTCGGCAAGGCGTCGGGCCAGCTCGTCTCGATCAATCCCGAGAACGGCAAGGTCAACTGGACCAAGAAGCTCGCCTCGGTGCCGCTGGGCGCCGCCACGGTCGTCAACGACATCGTTTTCACCAGCACGCTCGACGGCCACGTCTACGGCTTCAACACCGATGGCGGCGACGAGGTCTGGTCGTCCGAGCTGCCGGCCGGCGCCGTCGCGCCGATCGCGGCATACGACGACACGCTGGTCGTGCCGGCCAGCCTTGTGACCGAGCCCGGCCAGAAGGCCCAGGTCGTCGCCTTCAAGATCGGCGGCCTCGGCGAGGTCGGCGGCGCTGCCGCTCCGAAGATTCAGAAGCAGACCGCGCAGAAGCGCGCGGCTGCGACCAAGCCGGAGACGACCGGGGCGCCGGCAGCGGCCGGTCCCGACGGCAAGGCGCTGTTCGTCGCCAACTGCGCCGGCTGCCACACGCTGTCCGCGGCCGGAACCTCCGGCACCGTTGGACCGAACCTCGACGACCTGAAGCCGAACGAGGCTGTGGTCGAGAAGCAGGTGATCAACGGCGGCGGTGGCATGCCACCGTTCAAGGG
>JBOGYW010000123.1:0-6336 GCA_050696815.1 Solirubrobacterales bacterium
GCGGTGCTCGCCACGGAGCGGGCGCTCGGTTCGTTGCCCGAAGTCGCTGCCGGTGCGGCGAAGGTGGTGACGATCTCCGACGGTCGGGTCGACGAGCTCGCGGCCGCCCACCGCGAGGAGATTGGCGGCCTGCCGATCGTTGCGCTTGGCGGTGGCAATGTGATTGACACGGCTAAGTCGATCGCGGGCACGGGGGAGCAGAAGGTCGCGGCGATCCCGACCACATTGTCCGGCGCACCGATGACGGGCTCGCATCGACCGGCGGCTCACTACGACGGGCCGACGCGGCGCGTGCGGCCGGCGATCGTGATCGCGGTGCCAGGGCTGATGGCTTCGCAGCCGGAGAATTTGTTGACAGGCAGTGCGATGAACGCTCTGTCACACGCCGTCGAGTCGATGTTCGTGACGACTGCCAGCGCGGTGCCGCGATTGGCCGCCGCACGGGGGATCGAGCTGCTCTTTCAGACCTTGGCGAGCGGCGCGTACATCGGCGCCGAGTACGAGCGGCGCCTCGCGTTAGGCGCGATCGAGGCGGGATACGCCGTCGGCGCCAGCGGCTACGCGCTGCACCACGTGCTCTGCCAGACGATCGTGCGCGTCGGCGAGGTACCGCACGCGCCGACCTATGGAGTGATGCTGCCGTACACGCTCGAGTTCCTCAAGGTACGGGACGACCTCACCTGGACGCTGATCGCCGAGGCGATGGGCTCGGTCGATCCGTCGCTCGATATCGCGCGGGTCTGCGCGGCGTCCGGCAACCCGACCAGCCTCTCCGATCTCGGCGTCGCCCCGGAACGCGTCGACACGATCGTCGGTGCAGCCGCAGAGCGCCCAGAACTACGCCTCACCCCAGGCGGAGCCACCGCCGACGACATCCGCTCCCTGGTCGACTCAGCATTCTGAAGCCGTTTTGACACCCTAAGCCCGTTCTTGGAACGCTTCCAAGAACGGGCTTAGGGTGAAAGAACCGCATAGCTATCGGCTGTATGTGATAACGTACAAGCGTAATGACGCCTGCGAAGCCACAGCTCAAGGCCGTTGAGAACGCCGACGCGACCGAGTTCGACGCCGTTGCCGTTGGGCAGCGCATCAAGGCGTTGCGCGAGGCGATGCAGTTTTCGCTCAGGGATCTGGCAGATCGCTCGGGTGTTTCCGCGCCGATGCTCAGCCAAGTTGAGCGAGGGGAGACCAGCCCGACGCTGGCGATCGCCGCACGTATCGCGGCCGGGCTCGATCTCTCGCTCAGCCAGCTGCTGAGGCTCGACGAGTCGAGGCACGTCGTCGTAGTCGCAAAACAGGACCGTCGCCAGGGCAAGAGCCACGGCAAAGGCCACTCGTACGAGCTCTTGACTCCGCCGCTGCCCGGGCAGAGGGTCGAGCTGACCGAGCACACGCTGCAGCCCGGCGCCTCTACTGGGGGCGAGGGCGACCCGCCGATCCATGAGCCCGGGACGCGCGAAACCGTCACGGTCGCCACCGGCCAACTCCACTTGGTCATCGACGGCAAGCGTCACCAGCTGCAACAAGGCGACAGCGTCACCTTTGACGCCGATCTGCCGCACCATTTTGAGAACCCAGGCCGGAGCGCAGCAACGTTCCTGGCCGTTACCGCCGCCGGCCTGCGCCGCGGCTGACCCCCAACCCGAAAGGAGAGGTGACCATGGCCCAGACCATGTTCGACAAGATCTGGCAGCAACACGAGGTGAGCGAAGGGCTCATCTACATCGATCTGCACCTCGTTCACGAAGTCACCTCGCCACAGGCGTTCGACGGCCTACGCCTCGCCGGCCGCAAGGTCCGCCGCCCGGACCGCACGCTGGCGACGGCCGACCACAACGTCCCGACCGACGGCGCCAGCACGCTGGCGCAGATCAAGGACGCGCTCAGCCGCAAACAGATCGAGATCCTGGAGCAGAACTGCGAAGAGTTCGGCGTGCCGGTCTACTCGATCGGCTCGGACCACCAAGGCATCGTGCACGTGATCGGTCCGGAGCTGGGCATCACGCAGCCGGGCATGACGATCGTCTGCGGCGACAGCCACACCGCCACGCACGGCGCGTTCGGCGCGCTGGCGTTCGGCATCGGCACAAGTGAGGTCGAGCACGTGCTGGCCACGCAGACGCTGGGCCAGCGCAAGCCCAAGTCGATGCGCATCAACTACACCGGCGAGCTGAGCTTCGGCGTCACGCCGAAGGACCTGATCCTCGCCACAATCGGCCAGATGGGAGTAGACGGCGGCGTCGGCTACGTCATCGAGTACGCCGGGCCTGCGATCGAGAGCATGTCGATGGAAGGTCGCCTGACCGTCTGCAACATGACGATCGAAGGCGGCGGCCGCGCCGGTCTGATCGCTCCCGACGAGACGACCTTCGAATGGGTAAAGGGCCGCGACGCCGCGCCGCAAGGCGACGAGTTCAACACGGCCGTCGAAGCTTGGAAGCGGCTCAAGACCGACGAGGGAGCGACCTTCGACAAGGAGATCACGATCGACGCGAGCGCGATCTCGCCTCAGGTCAGCTGGGGCACGACGCCGGGCATGGTCACTCAGGTGACCGCCGAGGTGCCGAGCCCCGACACCTACGAGAACGCAACCGACCGCGAGGCGGCGCAGCGCGCGCTCGACTACATGGGCCTCACAGCCGGCACGCCGATGCAGGAGATCCAGCTGGACCGGATCTTCATCGGCAGCTGCACGAACAGCCGCATCGGCGACCTGCGGGCCGCGGCCGCGGTGGTCAAGGGCCACAAGGTCGCGGGCACACTCAGCGCGATGGTCGTGCCTGGCAGCGCAAAGATCAAGAAGCAGGCCGAAGAAGAGGGCCTGGACCAGGTCTTCATCGACGCCGGCTTCGACTGGCGCAGCGCCGGCTGCTCGATGTGCCTGGGCATGAACCCGGACACGCTCGACCCCGGTGAGCGCTGCGCAAGCACGTCAAACCGCAATTTCGAAGGCCGGCAGGGCAGGGGCGGACGTACGCACCTGGTCAGCCCGCAGATGGCCGCCGCGGCGGCGATCGCCGGCCACTTCGTCGATATCCGAGAGTGGGAGGCAGCATGAAAGAGGTAACGAAGGTGACCGGTGGCGTAACGGTGTTGGACCGCTCCGACGTCGACACCGATCAGATCATCCCCAAGCAGTTCCTCAAGCGTGTTGAGCGCACCGGCTTTGGCGAGTTCCTGTTCTACGACTGGCGCAAAGAGCCGGACTTCGACCTGCCCGTCAACCCGATCCTCGTGACCGGGCGCAACTTCGGTTGTGGCAGCTCGCGCGAACACGCGCCGTGGGCGCTGAACGACTACGGCTTCGACGCGATCGTCGCGCCGAGCTTCGCCGACATCTTCTACAACAACTGTTCGAAGAACGGCATGGTCCTGGTGGCCCTGCCCGAGGAGCAGGTGCACGAGATCGGCGCGGCCGGCGATGCCACGATCGATCTCGAGCGCAAGGTCGTGGAGGCCAGCGGCAAGGAGTATCCGTTCGAGATCGACGAAGAGATCCGTCACCGTCTGCTCAACGGACTCGACGACATCTCGATCACGCTCCAGGAAGAGCAGGCGATCACCGCCTACGAGGGCGACCGCGAGCGCAGCGGCCCCGTCACGACGGCTCTCTAAGCATTCGCTGCGCAACCGCCTTAGGAAAGGGGTTTCTGGACATTTAGTGGGCGAGACACTTGCGGAATATGGAAACTGCCGATACCCTCAACTGAGTAGTAATGCTTGATTCAGCCGAGATCTTGCTGGTGCGCAGGCTGCGCGCCGGCGACGTGGAAGCGCTCGCCCCCCTTTACGAACGCTCTTCGGTACCGCTCCGGAGATTTTGTGGCTCGTTGGTAGGCGACGTGGTCGGCGCACGCCGCGCCGCGGATGGCGCTTTCGCGTTTGCCGTCGAACGGCTTGCTGCGCGCCCGATGAATGCGCAACAGTTCCGCTCAACGCTGTTAGTGGAAGCGCGCGTGCGTTGTTACGACGAGATCTCCGCCGCGGTGGCGGGGGACGGCGGGTCGCGGCCCGAGGACTTCGACATCGACGATCTGCGCGAGCGGATCGCGGCGCTGCACCCTGACGCCGACAACGGCAAGGGCCTGGCGCTTTCCTGGCGCGACAAATTGCCGTTTGGCAAAGCCGCGGTGCTCGCGGTGATGATGGTTTTGATGATCGACCTGTTCGTCGCCGGTGGCTACCCGTTGCCAAGGATCTTCGGCGGCGGCGGACACGACAGATCGGCGAAGCAGGCCGCGCCGGCGGCGCCGGCCGCGACTACGACGAAGGCGCGCGCGGCGAAGCACTCCGCGACCAAGGCGCGCGCGAAGGCGCATGCGCGGCGTGCCCACACCAAGTCTCAATCGAAGGCGCCATCTTCGGGCGGCGGCGGATCCCAGCAGAATGGGAGCGCCAGCAACTCTGGTTCGGATCATGCCGCAAAGGACCCGCCGGCAGCTTCACCGCCCGCAGTGCCACCGGTCGACGTGAACGTCGACCTCCCCGACCTGCAGCTGCCCGTCGATCCTCAGGTGCAGGTTGAAGCCGGCCCGATCAATGTGAACGTCAAGGGCCAGGACATCTCGGCCTGCGTCACGGCAATCTGCGTCAACACGAAGTAACTCAGTCCGGGTCAACCAGCTCGAGCGAGCCGACGTGCAGCCCGTCAGGTAGCTTGACGACCGCGAACCAAGCGTCGCAGTAGGCGTCGAACTCGGCTTCCTCGTCGGGGTAGAAAGTGAGGTTGTGCCAGCCGACGTAGTTGTCGGCCGTCACCTGCTCGGGAATGTCTACGCCGGGCGGAAAGTCGCTCTCCTGACGCAGGTCTTCGTACGACATCAGGCCGCCGCCTGCGTCGAAGTCAGTCGGCCAGGCGTCTTCCGCGATCTCCCATTCATCGAGCATCTCTCGGATGCAGACCTGGAACTTCTCGAGCGCGGTCGCGACGGTGATCCACGGAGCGAGGATCACGTCGAGCGCCTCGTGGTCTCTGGCAAGGACCGCTTTGCCAAATGCCGGCTTCAACTGGTCAATGTCGTCGGGCACATGGGCATCGTTTCAACGAGCCGAGACGTAACTGGGAATAACCAACACTTGTAATCCGATCAGCTAACCCGTAATATGTTGCCCGCTGGTGTCCAGCCAGTTCGGAGACGGATTCGCTCACCTGCCACTGACGGCACGAAATTGTTTCGGGGGTTGCAATGAAGGTCTGGGTTCGCGGAGCCGCGATTGTGGCGGCATGTGTGGCGGTGCTCGCTGTGCTCGAGGCGCAGATCGGCGATTCAATCTTGCGCGTCGATGCAGGACCCGGCGTTTCGGCGCCGCCGAAGACTTCCACGGTCTCCGACCACGGTGCCCCCGTGGCGTATGTGCCCGATCAGCTGCTGGTCGGCTACGAAAAGGGCGCGACCACAGCTCAACGCCGCGCGGCGCGCCGCAGAGCCGGAGCGATCAGTGTGAAGCCCCTACCGGTGAAGCGTGTGGAGCTGCTCGCGCTGCGACGCGGCGCCGATGTGCATGCGGCGGCAAAACGCTTTGGCGCGGGGCCGGCAACCGACTTCGCTGAACCGAACTACCTACGCAAGGCAGTATCGATCCCGACTGACCCGCTCTTCGACCGCCAGTGGGCACTCCACAACGTTGGACAGGACGTTCCCGGCCAAGGTCCGAACCAGAGCTTCAATGGCATGCCCGATGCCGACATCGATGCGCCCGAAGCCTGGGATCTCTCGACCGGTCTGCCTGCCACGACGATCGCGGTCGTGGATACCGGCGTCGAGTATCAACACGAAGATCTGGCCGGCGGCATCTGGCGCAATCCCGGCGAGAACGGAACCGACGGCGGGGGCAACCCCAAAAAGTCAAACGGGATCGACGACGACAGCAACGGATTCGTTGACGACTGGCAGGGCTGGGATTTCCGCGGCAACGCGAACTATCCGTCCGCGGCGACACCGGACAACGATCCGAACGACCAGCACTACCACGGCACGCACGTGTCGGGAATAATCGGTGCTCGAGCGAATAACGGTGTCGGCATTTCCGGCGTCGATCCAAACGCGGCGATCATGCCGCTCCGCTTTCTCGACGTGAGCGGTTACGGAACGTCGGCGGATTCGGCAGCCGCTTTGGCGTACGCCGGCAACAACGGAGCGCGCGTCGTGAACGGCAGCTACGGCTCGCCCGCGGCTTCGCAGGCCGAAGCGGCGGCGATCGCGCAACACCCGAACACGCTGTATGTATTTGCCGCCGGAAACGACGCCACCGACGTCGGCGTGACTCCGGCGTATCCCTGCGCTTACAGCTACGACAACGAGATCTGCGTGGCGTCCACGACGAGCGGGGACGATC
>JBOGYW010000124.1:0-6264 GCA_050696815.1 Solirubrobacterales bacterium
GCCGGGATCCTCATACAACCCGCACACGTTCCTGGGTGCGTCCAACCAGGACCTCATGTATCCGGACGCGGGAGGATACGACCTCTTCGCGGGCCCCTGCGACATCAACAAGCCGGCGTCGATAGTGCACATCCCGACCACGGGCAACTCGACTTGGGCGCCGGGCGGCACCTACAAGGAAGCCGGTGCAAACCCGCGGCTGATCGTGCCGCAGTTGCGCACGCAGTTCTATGCCGACCCCGCGACAGCGTCGCTGATCCGCAACCGCGCAGTTACCTCTGGAACGGGCAAGCTTCTGATCAAGTTGATCGGAGCGAGCGGATCAACTGCCACTTCGACGCGATGCGGCTGGCGCCCCGACCTATTCAACAACTGGGAGCGCACACCGGGTGCCGCTGACGGCACCGGCTACCTGACCGACGACCAGATGTCACTGCCCTACGGCCGCTACGCGGTCTGTGCGCGCGCGACCGCGACGTGGCAGGATCGCCCGTCGATCCTTTCCTCCACCTGGACGTCGCGGACAGCGACTAAGTGGGTGTCGATTGCGACTGTTGACCTGAACACGACCAAGGCCCAGCAGCTCGACTTTTTCGGAGCGAGTTCTTCTACCACCGATTGCAATACAGGTGCGTCTTCGCTATGGACGGGCTGACGCGTATCCATGGGTTCGCCCGCCGCATCGGCGAACGCCTCAAGCAAGAAGATGGTTTCACACTTTCAGAGCTCCTGTCCGCCCAGATCATCGGCGGTTTCGTCATTGCTGCGGCGATCTCGATGGTGATGATCGCCTTCAACTCCTCGGCGCGTACGACCGACCGCATCAACTCCGCCCAGCAGGGACGAATCGCGATGGAGGAGATCCAGCAGCGCCTGCGCTCGCAGACCTGCCTCTATCAGTCGGAGTACCTGCTGAACGGCGCGACCCAGGCGAGCGGCGGCACGATCGCGTTCCTGCACGCCAGCCCGACGCGCATGGTCTTCTTCTCTGACCTCGGCAACACCGGCGGCTCGACCGCGGCGACCGGGTCGGTCGGCTTCTCGCCGATCATCCGCTACCTGACTTTCGACACCGGCGCGACGACCGGTACGGGCGCCTACCGCCTCGGCAAGTTCGTCGAAGGCGCGGTGCCGCCGAGCACCAGCGCGATCCCCTTCAAGTTCGCGCTCGGCGTGAGCGCCGTGACCGGATTGGCTCCGGTCACCGGCATGAACACGCTTGTGCCGACCACCCAGCGCGCCTTCGCCGAGGGTGTCACCAACGATGTCTCCGGAGCGGCGACGTTGCCGATCTTCAACTACTACGACTCGCTGGGCGCGGCGGTCCCGACGGCGGCCGACGGCAGCATCGCCTGGACCGGCCTGGACCAGATCGACTCGGTGGGCGTGCGCTTCAGGATCCTCGGCCAGAGCGGCAAGGACAGCGCCACCGCGCCGAGCGGTTCAACGGCGTCGATCGACGACCGCACAGCTTCATTCAACGACCAGATCTATCTGCGCACGTCGCAAAACGCCTGCGCTTGACCTTGAAATGAGGACCAAGGTGAAATTCGTACGCCCAACCAACCGCTGGATCAAGGAGCGACTCTCGGCGCTCTCCGGCGATCAGGGATTCACGATGATTCCGGCGATCACCGCCGTCTTCGTCGGCAGCCTGATCTCGCTGGGCGCGTGGACAGCCGCACAGGCAGACCTTGGCCTTCAGAACACCGACCGCTACAGCAAGACCGCCTACTCCCAAGCCGAGAGTGGAGTGACGGACTACGTGCAGCACATGGCGGAAGACGCCGGCTTCTGGCAGTACTGCGACGACCCGCCGGGCATCAGCGGCGATGGCGTTGGCCAAACGGCGGTCAACGACACCGACCGGGGTGGCTCGAGCGGCAACGTGCGGCGCTGGCTGCCGCAGCCGACCGCCGGCTCTACGCAGGACCTCGCCGTCAAGGCGCAATACTCGATCGACTTGATTCCGACCAACGGCTTCTCGCGTTGTAAGGACAAAAGCAACCGCGCCGAGACGATGGTCGACAAGACCACCGGCGTGATCCGCATCCGCGTAACCGGTCGCGCCGGCCCGCCGCCGCCGGCCAGCGCGAACATCGCGACTTGGCGTAACACGAAGTGGAAGCGCCGCTCCGTCGTGATCGAGTTTCGCCGCAAGGGCTTCCTCGACTACGCGTACTTCACCGACAAGGAAGGCGCCGACCCGGTGCTGCAGGGAACCGCACAGAAGACCAACTGTGCGACCTACTACTCGCCGCCGGTCAACGCCGCCAACAGCCTTGGCCGCTTTTACTGGAACAACAAGACGATCGGCGGCACGTTGCGCCCTGAATGCACCGAGATCCGCTTCGCCGACAGCGACTTCTTGGGCGGCCCGTTCCATACAAACGACGCCGTGCTGATGGCGACGAACGGCGGACCGGAGTTCGGAAACGCAGGTAAGAACGACGTCACAGAGGTGTTCGATGACCGCTGTCCGTTCCGTGTTGACGACACCAGCGACCACAACATCCCGAAGACGCTTACCGATAGCGGCAATACGACGTCCGGCAACTGCCCGACAAACTCGTCGGGCGCCGGCTCGACGCGGCCTGTGCTGAATGGACCGCTGCTGATCGGCGCCGCCGCCGGCTTTCTGCCGCTGCCCGAGACGAATGAGGACCTGAAGATCTACGCCGATCCGACCAACGTCGATACGGAGAGCCAGGGCTACACGTTCTACGGAACGACGAAGATCACCATGGCAGCCGGCCAGATCACCGTGACCAACGCCAACGTCAACGGCGGCACGGCGACGCCGATGGACTATCCGCCATCGGGCGTCATCTTCGTGGACAACGAGGACTCAGTTGCGTCTTGCGACTACAACCCGTCTTCTAACTACCCGTCGCTGCCGGCCGGCTGCGCGCTGCTTGAACTCAAGGGCACGTACGACACGCCGCTGACAGTGACGTCCGCGGCCGACATCGTGATCACCGGCGACGTGCGCAAGGACGCCTCGTCCGACACGGCGGTGCTGGGAATGATCGGCGAGAACTTCGTGCGCGTGCGCCACTACGCCAACACGACGTGCGGCAACACCACGAACACGTCGGGCAACCCGCGCGTCAACTACATCGATGGCGCGATCCTGACCCTCAAACACTCGTTCATCGTTGACCAGTACGCGTGCGGAAGTTCACTCGGCACGCTGCACATCAGCGGTGTGCTCGCACAGGAATACCGCGGAACCGTCGGCACCGGAAACGGAACGACCGGATACCTGAAGGACTACCGGTACGACTACCGCTACAAGTACCTGACGCCGCCGCACTTCCTGGTGCCGACCCTGTCCACTTGGCGCATCAGCCGTTACCGCGAGCAGGTTCCGTCCTGCACGTGTACGTAGGCCGCCGCTCGCCGATTGCAAATTTCGCATTCGTATAAAGCCTGTCGGCTCCGCCGCCGATAGGGGATTAGCAAGATTTGTCCGCAAGGACGCCCTCCGCGCTTTACCACATATCTATGCAGCTCAAACTTCCCACCCGGTCCTCCGAGAAGGACGCTCAGCCGGCCGAGATTTCAGCCGAGTCGATGCAGACGAAGGCCAAGACCGAAGGTCTCGTCGGTCTTGACGTGTCCGCAACGACGCTCGCCGCCGTCAAGGCAGGTGACAACCGCGTGCGTACCGCTTCACTCACCACTTTGGACTCTGGCTTGATCGTCGACGGCGAAATCGCCGACGCCGACGCCCTCGGCGGCGCGATCGCCGAGTTCTTCGGCGCCAACGGCATGCCGAAGAAGGTGCGCATGGGCGTCGCCAGCCCGCGCGTCGTGATCCGCACCATCGAGGTGCCGGCGATCACCGACCGCAAGCAGCTAGAAGCTGCGATCCGCTTTCAGGCGGCCGACCACATTCCGATGCCGCTCGACGAGGCGGTGCTGGACCACCAGATCGTCAAGACGATTCCCGGCGTTGAGGCCGGCGACCCGCCGAAGTTCCAGGTGCTGCTGGTTGCCGCCAGCCGCGGCCTGATCGACGGCTACCTCGAGGCTTCGAAGAAGGCCGGAGTGAAGCTTCAGGGCATCGACCTTTCCGCTTTCGGGCTGATCCGCGTGATGTACCCGGGCGACATGTTCGTCAACGAGACGATCGCTTACCTGCACTACGGCGACATGGTTAACGTGACGCTCGCGCAGGGCAAGATCTGTAAGTTCACGCGTGCGACGCCGAACGGCCACGCCGCGATGATCGAGCGCCTCTGCCAGCGCGTGAACATCACGCCGGAGCACGCGCGCATGTGGATCGAGCACGTCGGCTTGAGCGCGCCGCTGCAGTCGATCCAGGGCGAGCCCGACATCATCCAGGCGACCCGCGAGGAGCTTGGCGCCGCCGTCGACCAGATGAGCATGGACGTTACGGCGGCAATCGATTTTCACAGCGTGCAGGACTCGACCGCGCAGGTCTCGCGCGTGCTGATCGCCGGGCCTGGTTCCGGCATCCCGGGCCTTGCCGAGGCGATCTCCGCCCGCGCTGGATTGGCGGTCGAAACACCGGCCGCGCTCGGATCTCTTGACAACAGCAGCCTGCAGGGCTCGGGCGTCGATGAGCGTCGTCTGACGCTCGCCGCCGGGCTCGCACTCGACGAGGTGGCGGCGCTGTGAGGGCAGTCAACCTAATCCCGCCCGAGCTACGTTCGCGCGTCCCCGGCGAGGGCGACCCGCGCGTTGCCTACGGCGTCTTCGGCGGACTCGTCGTCCTGCTGCTGATGGTTCTTCTTGCTGTGTCGGCCTCGAACAAGGCGACGACGCTGAACGACGAGGCTGCCGCGCTGCGCGCCGAGGCCGAGCGTCACCAGGTGAAGGCCAAGCCGGTGCAGGCGTTCAACGACTTTGCAGGCGTTGCCCACAGCCGCACGCTGCTGGTTGGTGGTCTCGCCGCCAGCCGCTTCCCGTGGGGCCAGGCGATGTACAACCTCAGCCGTTCGCTGCCGGGCGACGTGACGCTCGACACGATGAAGGCGCTGACCGCCGACTCGACCGTCGCCGCGGCGAATCAGTCGACCGGTGCCGCAGGCGTCGCATCGACTCAGCTGCCGACACTCGAAATCGCCGGCTGCACTTCGGACTGGATCGGCTACTCGCGTCTGACCGTCTGGCTCAAGGCGATGCCGGGCGTGCAAGACGTGCGCACGACGCAGAGCAACACGCCGGGTCCCGCCGCTACTGGCAGCGACGACAACGGCAAGCGCACGCTGAACTGTGGTCCGGCGCCGCTGAAGTTCACGACAAAGATTTTCTACGCGCCGCGTGAGGTCAACCTGATCGGTCTTCCGAAGGTTGACAGCGGTGCGGCCGGCGGTGCCTCTGGCGCCACTGGCGCAGCCCCGGCACCGGCGGGTTCACCGGCAGCATCTACCACCGCACAGCCGGCTCAGTAATCATGGGAATGACAGATCGCGACAAGAAGCTTTTGGCGATTTTCGCCGCGGTGGTCTTCCTCGGGGGCTACTGGTTCCTCGTGCTTGGCAAGAAGCGCGCTGCGGTGACCGACGCCGAACAGGCGAAGGCCTCGGCGCAGCAGCAGCTCGACGCTGCCAAGGCGTCCGAGACCCAGGGACAGACCGCGAAGAAGACCTACCCGGTCAAGTATTCCCGCGTGTTGCGGATGGGCAAGGCGATCCCGGTCGACGACGACCTCGCGAGCCTGCTCGTGCAGGTCAACGACATCTCCGCGGACGCAGGAGTCAACTTCACGAACCTTGCGATCACGGACGGCGCCGCGGCGACTTCCGCGCCGGGCGGGCCGACCGGTCAGACAACTTGTGACGTCACTGTCAACGGCGGCGGCGCCTCCTCAACCACCGGCCCGAGCGGCGCGACCTCAGCGGTCGTCACGCCGGCACCGGCCCAGAGCGGCGTCGGCCAGCAGATCAACAAGGCGAAGGCCGGCGAGGAAACTGCCAGCAACGACGCCAACCGCGCCGCCGGCGCGAACGCCGACATCGCGACCAAGTGTGCGTCGGCGCCGACGCTGACCGACCTGACCGCGGTGAGTTCCGGCCTGCGCCTGTTCACCTACAACTTCACCTTCCAGGGCAGCTTCTACAGCCTGCACAACGTGTTCGACGGCCTGCTCGGCATGGTCAAGGGGCACGACGGTCGCATTCAGGTGACCGGCCGCCTGCTGCAGATCAACAACTTCAACCTCTCGGTCAAGCACTTCCCGACGCTCGAGGCGACGGTTGAGATGACCGGCTACGCACTGCCGGTCGGCACAAT
>JBOGYW010000125.1:0-6233 GCA_050696815.1 Solirubrobacterales bacterium
CGTCGAAGCTGAACGGCGGGTACTCGTCGGTCGTCAGCAGCACCGCGTAGCTGATCACGCGTAGATGCCAGCGCATCACGCCGACGATGAAGTCGAAGACGTCGTGCGGATAGCGGCCGGTGAAGAGCACGACGAACCAGCCGTAGATCGCCGCGACCAGCGCGCCGATGAACAAGAAGAACAGCACGATGTAGTGCGGGATCGCCGCGAGCCACTTGATGATCGGCATGAAGCGGTTGAGGTCCTGCTGAACATCGGGGTAGTCGATCTCGAGGTGCACGTACTGCTCCGCGTCGGTCGCGGGGTATTCGTCGGTGAGCGCTAGCGCGTATACGCCGACGCGGGTTGCAAACCGCGCCAGCTCGACGTTGAAGTCGAACCACCAGCGCGGGTACTTCTCGCGGAACACGATCATCATCGCGACCGGAATGAACAGCAGCCCGCCGGCGGCGCCGGAGTGCCAGTGCGCGCCGAAGTGACTCTCGCCAAAATATCCGCCGATCGCGGCGAGCACGGCGACGATCGGGATCGCCCAGATAATCCGGAAGAAAGTCGTCGGCTTGTCGAGCTCACGATCGGGGTAGTCAACGGTCAGCCGTGTCGGATACGCGCCGCGCGGCTGTGGCGCGACGAAGGTCTGCCCGCCCTCGCCGGGGGGCGGTGGTGGCGGTTCGACGCCGGGCGGCGGCTGTGAAGGCGGTTCCGGGGGTGAGCTGTCGTTCATGGAGACTCCTCGCGATTCGTGGAACCTCTGTTCTACAGCTCCCGGCGGAGCGTCGCGCTAGCCCGCTGCGGTAACCGGTGTCGCCTGCCGCTCACGCACGATCAGCTTCGACGGGTCGAAGTTGCGGCACTCGCGACGGAACTCGAAGGTGAAACCCGGCCACAACGTGGTGTTGCGGCCGCGGTCGTCGAGGTACCAGCTGGCGCAGCCGCCGACGGTCCAGACGGTGCCCTCCATGTGCTGCTGGATCGTGCGCTCGAAGTCGTCGACCGCCTGGCGGCTGATCTCCAGCGAACCGGCGTCGTTGTGGTCGGCGAACTTCAGCGCGCTCATCACGTAGTCGATGCACGACTCGATCATGTAGACCATCGAGCTGTGGCCGAGGCCGGTGTTCGGCCCGATGATCATGAAGAGATTTGGGAAGTTGGCGATCTCGATGCCGAGGTGCGACTCCATGCCTGTCTTTGACCACGTCTCGGTGAGCGAGCGGCCGTCGCGGCCGTAGAGGTGGTCCCACGCCGGGTTCGAGGTGACGTAGAAGCCGGTGCCCCAGATGATCGCGTCGACCTCACGCTCGCGGCCGTCGGCCGACACCACTGACTGCTCGCGCACCTCGGTGACGGCGTCGGTGACGACCTCGAGGTTCGGGTTGTTCAGCGCCGGGTAGTAGTTGTTCGCCATCAGCACGCGCTTGCAGCCGATCGTGTAGTCCGGCGTGACCTGCCTGCGCAGCGCCTTGTCCGGAATCTGCCGCGCGATCTGCGCCTTGGCGACGTGCTGGATCAGGCGCATCAATCGCTGCTGCTTGACGAAGCCGATCACGCGCAGCTCGAGGAACGAGTAGACCGACGCTCGCACGAGCTTCTGCGTGAACGGCAGGTACTTGTAGAGCTTGTGCTCAAACTTCGTGAGCGAGCGCTCTGAACGCGGCATCACCCAGGGGGCGGTGCGCTGGTATAGATGCAGCTCGCTGACCTCGTCGACGATCTGCGGCACGAACTGGATCGCCGAGGCGCCGGTGCCGACAACCGCGACGCGTTTGCCCTTTAGGTCGTAGCTGTGGTCCCACTGCTGCGAATGGAACGCCTCGCCCTTGAACGACTCGATGCCGGGAAGCTCGGGAATCTGCGGCTCGGACAGCGGGCCCATCGCGCCGATCACGAAGTTCGCGGAGTACGGGCCCTCGCTGGTCTGCAGGTGCCAGAGCTGCGCCTCGTCGTCCCAGCGCGCTTCGCTGATCTCATGGTTGAACTTGATGAACTGCAGCACCCCGAACTTCTTCGCGGTGGCGCGAATGTAGTTCCAGATCTCCTCGCCCGGCGAGTAGCTCTTGCTCCACTCGGGGTTGAGATTGAACGAGAACGAGTAGAGGTTCGACGGCACATCGCAGGCGATCCCCGGGTAGGTGTTGTCACGCCAGGTGCCGCCGACGTCGTTCGCCTTCTCGAAGATCAGGAAGTCGCTACGGCCGGCCTGTTTGAGACGCACAGCCATACCGACACCGGAAAAGCCGCTGCCGATGATCGCGATGTTTACGTGGGTGGATTCTTTGCGCCGGTCAAACATGTCTGATCTTTACACCGATCGATGTTACATCCGTCAGGCATGCAGCGCGAGTGAGTTGATTCACACAAGCTTGCAGGGGTTTGCGCCGGGCTGGGCGAAGGGCATAACTGATCCGCCCGGCCTCACGGCACGTATTAGCCGTGATGGGCATCTTCACCATGACAAGTGTCTCTCCCGCAAGCTCGACCCTTCAGGCACTCGCTGACGAGGACCTGATCGCGCTCGCACAGCGCGGCGAGCTGGATGCCTTCGAACAGCTTTACGAGCGCCACAAACGGGCCGCGTATTCGCTCGCGCGGCGAATCGTCGGCGGCGACGGGAACGCCGACGACGTCGTCCAGGAGACGTTCATCTCCGTGTGGCGCTCGATCGAACGCTATGACCCGAAGCGCGCCAGCGTGCGCACTTGGTTGATGCGCATCGTCCACCGCCGCGCGATCGACGCGTTGCGGTCGCAGATGGTGCACCTGAAACGCCGCGCCGACGGCGAAGGGCTCGCCGAAGGCGTCGAGGCCAAGGAGCCGACGCCGGATGCGGTCGCGGTGCAACACGACGAGTCGTCGGTTGTGCACGGAGTGCTCGAGGATTTGCCGGGAGACCAAAGAAAAGTGATCGAGTTGGCGTATTTCAATGGATTCACCCATTCGGAGATCGCCGAAATGCTCGACGTACCGCTCGGAACGATCAAAGGCCGCATGCGTTTGGGCCTCGAAAAAATGCGAACGACTCTGGAGGAGTCGGGCGAGATTGCTGCGTCGGGGTAGCTGATCGCGGGAGCCAATGATGAACCAGAACAGCGAACAACTTCAAGACACAGCGGCGGCCTACGTGCTGGGCGCGCTGCCCGAGATCGAGATCCAGGCGTTCCGTCGCGAGATGATGCGCGACTGCGAACTCGGCCGCTACGTCGAGGGCCTCGAAGCGGTCGGCGACATGATGCTCGCCGCGTCCGCGCCGGTCGAGGTGCCCGACGCGCTCGGCGCCGCGATCATCGCCGAAGCTCGCCGCGACCAGGAGGTCGCCGAGATCATCGCCTCACCGCGCGCCACCGCGGCGGCCGACAAAAAGAGTGGTTTCCGCAAGTGGGTGCTGCGTCCGGCGCTCGGGCTGGTTACCGCCGCCCTGCTGGTCGTGGGCGGCTACGCGATCGGCAACAACGGCGGGAACGAGACGCCGGCGCCGACCGTCGCTTCGGCAGAGTTCGCCCCGGCAGCCGACAAAAATGTCAGCGGCAAGGTCGTGCCGATCGGGGACGGCTCCGACGGAGCGGTCGTGCACGTCAGCAACTTGAACCACCAGATCGGCACAGACGTGTACGAGCTGTGGGTCGCGCGCGGCGACAAGGTCACGCGCTCATCACTGTTCACGGTCGACGAGAACGGCGACGGCTCTTCGATTGTGCCTGAGGACATCACCGACGCCGACGCCGTGATGATCACGCGCGAGCCGGCAGGCGGCAGTCCTCAGCCGACCAGCGACGTGCTGGCCGCGGCGAACTTCTCTTGATCAGTCGACGGGGTCTTCCTCGTGGTCGACCTTCGAGCGCAGCTCGGCGACTTCCTCGCTGAGCCGCTGCACCGCATCGCGCAGCGCGGCGATCTCGGCACCGACGCCGTTGCTGAGCGGCGTCGTCAGGCGCTCGATGATCGGTGACTTCGGCGGCACGAATCCGCTTTCGGTGGTGATCACCTCGCCGTCGTTCGACGCTTCGCTGCCCAGCAGCTGGCGATAGCGCACCTGCTTCTCGCCGGGACGGCGGGCGAGCCGTTCCGCGAGGCCGCGGTCGATCAACCGGTCGAGTTGATCTTCGATCGCCTGCAGGTCTTCGAAGTGGTGCAGCCGCTCGGTGCGCTGCTTCAGCTCGCCCGGCGTCTGGTCGCCGCGCAGCATCAGCACGCAGAGCAGCGACAGCAGCGCGTCATCGAGATCGAGTGTCTCGGCCATCAGGTGCCGGTACTTCGAGCTGCGGCTGCCGTGCCCGCTGGCGACGCGCGTCAGTTCGCGGCGGTGCAGGCGCTGCAGCGTCTCCTGGATCAGCTCCTCGTCGTAGTCGACCACCGGGTCACGATTCGTCGACTGATTGCACGCCAACCGCAAGGCGTTGAGCGTCAGCGGGTAGGTGTCAGGCGTAGTGCGCTGCTTCTCCAGCAGGCAGCCGAGAATGCGAATTTCGACGGCGTCGAGATCGTTCATGGCTGGCAGGCTACAGCCCGCGCGGCGCGCACAACGCATGGCCCTTTGACTTACGATACGATACCGCCTCGTATTTAAAACTCGCCTTCACCCCCAGCCCCTCGCAACGTCAGGAACTCCCATGAGCGAACCCAACAGCAACAACAAGTGGTGGACACTCGGCGCGGTCTCGATCGCGATCTTCATGCTGCTGCTCGACATCACCGTGGTCAACGTCGCGTTGCCCGACATCCGGCGTGACCTCAACGCCTCGTTCACCGACCTGCAGTGGGTCGTCGACGCCTACGCGCTGACGCTCGCGGCATCGCTCCTGGCCTTCGGCTCGATCGCGGACCAGATCGGCCGGCGGATGATCTTCATCGGCGGGCTCGGCGTCTTCATCGCGGCGTCGTTCGCCTGCGGCCTCTCGAACGACCCGACGACGCTGAACATCGCCCGCGCCGTACAGGGCGTCGGCGGCGCGATGATGTTCTCGACCTCTCTGGCGTTGATCGCCAACGCCTTCCACGGCCCCGACCGCGCGACCGCGTTCGGCGTGTTCGGCGCGGTCACCGGCGGCGCAGTCGCCGTCGGCCCCCTGATCGGCGGCGTTATCACCGACGGCATCGGCTGGGAGTGGATCTTCTTCGTCAACGTGCCGATCGGCATCGGCGCGATCGCGATGACCTACGCAAAGGTCAGCGAATCCCGCGACCCACACGACTACGGGATCGACTGGGGCGGCGTCGCGACGTTCAGCGGCTCGCTGTTGCTGCTCGTGCTGTCGCTGATCAAGGGCAACGAGTACGGCTGGGGCTCCACCCGGATCGTCGCCCAGCTGGCCGGCTCGCTCGCGCTGCTGATCACCTTCCTCGTGATCGAGGCGCGCAGGTCACACCCGCTGTTCGACCTCTCGCTGTTCAGAAAGCCGGCCTTCAGCGGCGCCTCGATCGCCGCCTTCACCCTGTCGGCGTCGATGTTCGCGCTGTTCCTCTACATCACGCTCTACGTCCAGAACATCCTCGGCTTCACGCCGCTCGAGGCCGGCCTGCGCTTCCTGCCGGTGACGCTGGTGTCGTTCTTCGTCGCGCCGATCGCCGGCAAGCTGACGGCAAAGATCCAGCCACGCATCTTCTTGGCTTCCGGCCTGCTGCTGATCTCGATCGGGATTCTGTTGATGAGCGGGATCGACGCGTCGTCGAAGTGGACTGTGCTGCTGCCGGGCTTCATCATCGCCGGCGTCGGCATCGGTTTGACCAACCCGCCGCTCGCCTCAACCGCGATCGCCGTCGTGCCACCGAATCGCGCCGGAATGGGCTCGGGCATCAACTCCACGTTCAGGCAGGTGGGTATCGCGACGGGCATCGCCGGCCTGGGCGCGATCTTCCAGGCGCAGGTCAACGGCAAGGTCGGGGATCTGCTTGCGGGTACGCCGGTCGCGAGCCGCTCGAAGGAGATCGCCGAAGGCATCTCGTCGGGCAACGTCGAATCGATCGCCCGATCGCTGCCGCCGGAGTCGCGTGACGCCGTGCTGCACGCTTCGCGCGAGGCGTTCGTATCGGGCTTCGACCGGATCTTCGTCGTCGGCGCGGGTATCGCGCTGGTCGGCGCGATCTGCTCGGCGATCCTCGTGCGCCCGAAGGACTTCGTGCTGACCGGCACCGACCGGCCGGGCGGCCCCGAACACGAGCCGAAAGCCGCTGCTCCGGCCCCGGAGGCGACGCCCGCATGAACCCGGAAGCGAGCACCGCGCGCGGGCGCCCGCGCGACC
>JBOGYW010000126.1:0-6117 GCA_050696815.1 Solirubrobacterales bacterium
ATGCTCGCGTTCTACATCGACGGCGTGCGCGGCGGCCTGCTCTGGTCGATCCCGGCCGTCGGCTTCTACTGGTGGACCACAGCGTCGACTCACTACGACCTCGCCGCGATGCGCGTGATCCAGACTTCCGCCGTCGTACTGATCGCCGGCTTCCTTGTGCCACGCGTGCTCGCTCGCGCTCGCGAGGCCGACGTCGCCAACGAGCGGCTCTCCGGCATCGACCCCGTGACGACGATCGCCAACGTCCGCCGGCTCACCCTGCGGCTCGAGGACGAACTCGCACGCACGCGCACCGTCGGCGGCTACGTAACGGTGATGATGATCGACCTCGACGACTTCAAGCAGGTCAACGACCGCTACAGCCACAAGCACGGCGACCGCACGTTGGCGGCCGTCGCGCGGGCGATCGAGCGCGTCGTGGGCCCGCAGGATCTCGCCGCGCGGCGCGGCGGCGACGAGTTCGTGGCCGTGCTGCCGCACGACGGCGACCTGCAGCCCGAACTGATCGCCGAGCGCCTGCTCGCCGAGATCCGCGCTGCGCGCGAAGAGATCTGCCCCGATCTCAACTCGAACGCCAGCATCGGTTACGTCACGAGCGAGGCCGGCGACTCCGTCGCCGAGCTGATCGAGCGCGCCGACGCCCGCGAGAAGCTGGTCAAACAGAGCCACCGCGGCGGCCAGCCTGCGCTGCGCGCACTGCAGTCGGTCGCTTAGCTAGCGGCTCTCGACGTACTTCTTGAAGCCGTCGCCCATGTTCTGGGCCATCTCGGTCATCGGGCCCTTCAGCACCGCGCCGAGCGCCTTCGTGAGCAGCGAAAGCTTGACCTCAATCTCGGCGTGCCACTCGGAGCTGTCGTCGTCGATCGCACGAAACGTGCTGGTGATCGTGAACGGCAGTTGCATGCCTTCGTAGCGGGTGACCATCAGCTTTTTCGTGCTGCGCTCCAGCACCGTCGCGGTCAACACGGTCTCGCCGTCACCGCGCTTGTAAGTCAGCTGTTGCACGGCGCCTTCGGAGTTACCTTTGCCCTCGATCTGCTCGTAGGTGAGCAGGTTGTCGTCCCACTCGAGCTGCAGCTTGGGGTCATCGAACACCGCCCAAACTTCATCCAGCGGCCGATCTACGACAACCGCATGCTCGACGACCATCAGTGCGGTCCGTGCGGCGTGGTCGCCGGCGGGCGCGACTCCTCTGCGAGCGACGCGATCGTGAGGTTGCCGCGCGAGGCATCTTCCAGCACGTCGGCGGCTTCGTCGGCGTTGCGCGCGTAGAGTTCGACGAGCATGTGGATCACGATCTGGCCGTCCTCGTGTTTGTGAAAACGCACGTGGGCGAAGAACTCGCGGATCCCCGAATCGCCGAACGCAGCGTGGGTCAGCGACTCTGCAGCTTCCGGACCGGCGCAGACCTCGACGGCGTCCTCAGGTACCGCGACGATCGCCGAAGCGACCCACGGGGTGCCGGTGACCATCCGCTCCCAGCGGTCCTCGACCGGCGCAATGCGGCCGTCCACCAACGTCAGATGCGGCTGGTCGTGCAGGCAGTCCACGCACTGGATCACTGCTTCGTGCAGCTCGTCGACGGTTTCGGAGCGCTCCGCCGTGTCCGGGTCGATCTTGTAGATCCCCTCCACGTGCAGTTGCACTTCCAGGTTGCGCGACCAGCAGCGGTAACAGCGCAACCAGGCGCCGACTTCTTCAGGTTGACCGAATGCTTCCATCGCAGGGAGAGTCTAAGCCCCGGGCAAACACTCCATGTGGATTGTGGATTGAAGGATCCGAGGATGCAATACGGTATGAAACCTTGATTAAGGGGGTCTGGATCGCATCATGGTCGGGCGTTTCCGTGCCGAAGTGTTCACAGACATCGCAGTGAAATTTCGAAAGGAAGTTTTGATGAAGCAGTTTGGTAGCGCCGTGCGTTTGTTGGCGATTGCCGCAGTTTTGGCGTTCGCAGCGTTGGTCGTGACCGGCTGCGGCAGCGACAACGGCGGATCGGACTCGAACGGCAACAAGACCTACTCGTCCGACCAGGGCCTCGGCGACTCGAAGAAGGTCGTCGTCGACTCCGACAAGTCGTTCGACGCGCAGCAACAGCAGGTCGTCGACCAGATCACGGCGTTCGGCGACGCGACCGCGTCAAAGAACTACAAGAAGCTCTGCGGTCTGCTTTCGACCGACGCTCAGAAGATCGGCGGCGACTGCGTAAAGACGTTCGAGAAGACCGGCGCAGCGATCACCGACTTCAAGCTGTCGATCAAGTCGGTAGACGTCGCGCCTGACGGTAAGACCGCCAAGGCCAGCGTCGCGGTGACTTCGAACTCCAACCCGAAGGCGCAGACGCAGAACATCTCACTCGCCAAAGAAGGCGGCGAGTGGAAGATTCAGATTCTGGGCAACTAGTCGCGCTGGCCCGCGGCGCGGGCTTCGAGCAACTTGAGCAGCTCACGGTGGCCGAGTAGGGGATCCTGCTCGGCCATCGCTTTTTCTGCGGCGCGACGGCCGCCGAGCGCGCGCAGTCCCTTTTCGCCGTGCTCGTGCGCGTAGGCGTCGAGCGCGGCAAGGCGCCGCGAATCCGCACGTCGGGCGGTCAGGTCGATCGTCTGGAAGTGCGTTTCGACTGCGTCAATCAGCTCGTCGACGCCGGTCACCGGTGAGATCGAGGAGACCTGCAGCACGGCGGCATGCGAACCGAGCGACTTGACGGCAGCCTCGAGGTCGCGTGCGGCGCGCTTTGCCGGTACGCCGAGGTCGGCTTTGGTGACGACGAGTAGATCGGGAATCTCCATCACACCCGACTTGATGAACTGCAGCACATCGCCACTGGCCGGCTGAACGATTACGACGACGGTGTCGGCCAGCTCGCCGATGTCGGTCTCGGACTGGCCGACGCCAACTGTCTCCACGATCACGACGTCGAACGCAGAGGCCAGCGCGATCGCCGCTTCGCGGGTAGTGGGGGCGAGGCCGCCGAGCCGTGTAGCGGTGGCACTTGAACGCACGAGCACGTCGGCGTCGCGCGAGTCGACGGCCATCCGCGCGCGGTCGCCCAGCAGCGAGCCGCCGGAGCGCTTCGACGACGGATCGATCGCCAGCACCGCGACCGACTTGTCGCGCTTGCGCCAGCGGTTGATCAGTTCGGAA
Organism: Solirubrobacterales bacterium; assembly: GCA_050696815.1. GTDB lineage: Bacteria > Actinomycetota > Thermoleophilia > Solirubrobacterales > JACPNS01 > JACPNS01. The sequence continues at coordinate 3,145 of JBOGYW010000126.1, forward strand.
AGCAGGGTGGACTTGCCGGCGCCGGGCGGCCCGGTGATGCCGACGATCATCCCCGGCGCCTCGTGGCCGAGCTTCGCCGGCGAGAGTTCGTTGAGCAGCGCGTTGGAGCGCTCTGCGCTGCCGGGCCCGCGCTCCTCGAGCAGGTTCAGGGCAGGCGGCGCGGCGGTGCGGTCGCGTGCGGCGAGGCGAGCGCCGAGTTCGGTTGCATCGGAGCTGTTCACGAGGCGGCAGTCTAGGCGCGCGGGCAGATACGCTCGCGCGCGGCTATGAATCACATCACCACGACTTCCGACACCACGTCGATTCTCTGCTTCTTCGCGGTCCTTGCCGCAGTGCTTTCCGCGCTCTCGCTGGTGATCGTGCACTTCTTGCCGACGGGGGTCAATCCCGTCAGCGAGGCCGTGTCGGACTACGGCGTCGGCAAGTACAAGAACTTCTACCGCCTGGCGGCTTTCTGGCTGGGCGCCGCCGGGCTGCTGGTCGCGATTGCCCTGGCCCGCGCGATCTTCCCGAAGCCGACACTGACGATCCTCGCGCTTCTGGTGTTTGCCGCCGTGCGCTGGTCGATCACGATCTTCCCGACGGATCTACCCGGGGAGGACGAGACCTCGGTCGGCAAGGCCCACGAAACGCTGGCGGCGATCGCCTTCAGCTCGATCGCCGTCGCCGCGGGATTCTTCTGGCCCGCAGTGAGCGACGATCCCTTCTGGAACCCACACCGAGGGTTGTTGACGGCGCTGGCCGCGGCGGTGATCGTCGCTGTGATCGCCACTGGCCTAACGCGCCGCGTCGTGCTCAAGCAGTACTTCGGCCTCGTCGAGCGACTGCTCTACGTAACGATGTTCGCCTGGCTGATCGCCGTCGCGGCGATCCTGGCCTAAGCCCATACCTTGCGTGGGCTATTTCTTAAAAAGGTCCGGCGGAGTTGTCTGACCTTTTCGGGCCGTGCCAAGTTGTAACGCCTAGGAATGCGGGTTCGCGCGAAAAGGTCAGACACGTGCGCCGGACCTTTTTTAGGCCGCGACCGCGGCCTCGGCGCGCTCGGCGACGAGGTCCACGATGTCACTCATGATGCGGTTGAGTTCGAAGTCCTTTGGCGTGTAGACACGCGCAACGCCCGCGTCGAGCAGCGGCTTCACGTCGTGCTCGGGGATGATTCCGCCGCAGACGACGGGCACATCAACGCCGGACTCACGCAGGTTCTCGATCACGCTCGGAATCAACTCGCGGTGCGAACCGCTCAGGATCGACAGGCCGACCACGTGCACGCCCTCCTGGACGGCGCTGGCGGCGATCTGCGACGGCGTCAGGCGGATTCCCTCGTAGACCACGTCCATGCCGCAGTCACGCGCACGCACGGCGATCTGCTCGGCGCCGTTCGAATGGCCGTCGAGACCCGGCTTGCCGATCAGGATCTTCAGGCGGCGGCCGAGCTTCTCGGAGACGTCTTCCACGCGTTCGCGGATCTCCGCGATAGCGGCGTCGTCCTTGTGCATCGCGGCGTCGCCGATGCCCGTCGGGCCGCGGTACTGCCCGAACGTGTCGCGCAGCGTCTCGGACCACTCGCCGACAGTCGCGCCGGCCTTCGCGGCGGCGATCGAAAACGGCATCAGGTTGGTTTTCTCGTCCAGCGCGGCGTTCGCCAGATCGGCCAGCGCGGCATCGACGGCGGCCTGGTCGCGCTCGCTGCGCCACCTCTGGACTTCGCCGATGATCTCCTGCTCCACGGCCTGGTCCACGACCATGATTCCGCCCTCGGCGTCGGCCGTCAACGGCGACTCCTCGGTGGTGGTGAATTTGTTCTGGCCGACGACCGTCATGTCACCGGCCTCGATCGCCGACACGCGGCGGCTGTGGCTCTCGACCAGCTGCGCCTTCATGTACGGCACGGCCTCCACGGCGCCGCCGTGTTCCTCGACGATCGCCATCTCGGCCTTCGCGCCCTCGACTAGCTCGTCCACGAGTCCGTCCATCACGACCGAACCTTCGAAGATGTCCGGGTAGTCGAGGATGTCGGTCTCGAAAGCCAGCACCTGCTGGATGCGCAGGGCCCACTGCTGGTCCCAGGCGCGCGGCAGTCCGAGCGCCTCGTTCCAGGCCGGCAGCTGCAGTGCACGGGCGCGCGCGTCGCGGCCGATCGTCACGGCAAGTGCCTCGAGCACGATGCGCTGAATGTTGTTCTCGGGCTGCGCCTCGGTCAGGCCCAGCGAGTTGACCTGCACGCCGTAGCGGAAGCGGCGCAGCTTCTCGTCCTCGACGCTGTACTTGTCGGCGAGTTCTTGCCACAGCTTGCTCATCGCGCGCAGCTTGGCGTGCTCCTCAACGAAGCGGATGCCGGCGTTGACGAAAAAGGAAATGCGGCCGAAGACCTTCGGGAAGTCCTCTTCAGAGACCTGCCCGCGCTCCTTCACAGCGTCGAGCACGGCGATCGCGTTGCTCATCGAGTAGGCGATCTCCTGCACCGGCGTGGCGCCGGCCTCCTGCAGGTGGTAGCTGCAGATGTTGATCGGGTTCCACTTCGGCACGTTGTTGACCGTGTAGCTGACCATGTCGGCGATCAGCCGCATCGACGGGCCGGGCGGGAACGCGTAGGTTCCGCGCGAGAGGTACTCCTTCAAGATGTCGTTCTGAGTCGTGCCCGACAGCTCGCGCTGGTCGACGTTGTTCTCATCCGCCGTCGCGATGTACAGCGAAAGCAGCCACATCGCGGTCGCGTTGATCGTCATCGACGTGTTCATCTCGCCGAGCGGGATGCCGTCGAGCAGCGTGTGCATGTCCTTCTTGTGGGCGATCGACACGCCGACCTTGCCGACCTCGCCCTTCGAAAGCTCGTGGTCGGGGTCGTAACCAGTCTGGGTCGGAAGGTCGAATGCGATCGAAAGGCCGGTCTGGCCCTTCGCGAGGTTGCCGCGGTAGAGCGCGTTGGAAGCCCGGGCCGAGCTGTGACCGGAGTACGTCCGGATGACCCAGGGC
>JBOGYW010000127.1:0-6024 GCA_050696815.1 Solirubrobacterales bacterium
CGATCAGTACGAGAACCCGGCTGCGATCACCGACGCTTTCCACGTCGCGATGCTGGTGACCGCCGCCCTGTCGCTGACGGGCGCGGCGATCGCCTGGACGATGATCGATCCGGAGCGGGCTAAGCAGCCGGCTCCCGCGCAGCCTTGAGGCGCCTGCGGCTGAACGCCGAGTGCCCGTGCTTGCTGCGGTAGCGCTTGAGCTCGGCGTCGTACTCGAGGCCGAGCAACACCGCGACGTTCGACAGCCACAGCCAGACGAGGAAGATCACGACGCCCGCGAGGCTGCCGTAGACCTTGTTGTAGCGCGCGAAGTTGCCCACATACAGGCTGAAAGCAAATGACAGGATCAGCCACAGGCTGACCGCGAGCAGCACTCCGGGCGTGATCGAGAACCAGCGGCGGTCCGTGCGGTCGAAGTTCGGGCCGAGGTTGTAGAGGATCGCCAGCACGAGCACGGCAAGTGCGATCACGACCGGCCACTTGAAGGTGTCCCAACTGCCGATTCCATTGGCGCTGACGCCGGTCGCGCGGGCGACCTCGCGCGCGATCGGGCCGGTCAGAACGACGACCATGCCGACGAGCAGGATCAGCAGCATCATCAGGGCGGTGATGCCGATCCGCAGCGGGATCGTCTTGTAGAAACGTCGGTCCTCGGGTACGTCGAGCACGATTCCGGCGGCGCGGATGAACGCGCCGATGTAGCTCGACGACGAGTACAGCGCGGTCACCAGGCCGACCGCCAGCAGCACGCCGGCCGTCGTGCCGCTGGTCTGCAATCCGTGGATCGCGCTGACGAAGATGTCGCGAACCTGGCTGGGCGCGACGCCTTCGATGTTGCCGACGATCGAATCCGACGCCGATCGCCCGAGCAGGCCGAGCACCGAGACCAGCACCAGCAGGCCGGGGAAGATCGAGAGCATCGAGTAGTAGGTCAGCGCGGCCGCCCAGTCCGTCAGGCGATGTTCGCCGAAGCGTGAGGCGGCGATGTCGAGCTGCTTGTAGACGACGCCGAACCAGGTGCGCGACGGTTTCTCCTCGGCGCCGCGGCGTTTCTCCTCGCTATTGGCCATCAGCCAATCTTGCCTCAACCGGCGGAGATCAGCTCGAGGATCGCGTCGATCTCGAGATGCGGCTCGACGAGATCGGCGAGCTCTTCGAGCACGGCATCGAGGTCTTGCTCCGGCGCCGCGCCGAGCACGGCCTCGCTGAACGCGGGGTTCTCGAACAGGCCGTGCAGGTAGACCGCGAGGATCGGGCCGGACGCGTAGCCGAGGCCGTCGGGTAGCGCAGCTGTCAGCTCGCCGCCGTCGGACTCCCCGTGGCGGATCTCGTAGCCGCTCACCTCCACGCCGGCGAGTTCGGCCCAGGGCGCCTCAAGCGCGGCGAACTGCGCCGTCGCCGTGCCCACACGCTTCTCGGGATCGAGCGAAGTCGCGAGCGGTAGGAAGCCGAGCCCTTCGGCCGCTCCTTCTACGCCCGTCGGGTCATCGATCGTTCCACCGAGCATCTGCAGCCCGCCGCAGATCGCGAGCACGCGCCCGCCGGACGCGACGCGCTTGGCGACCGCGTAGTCCAGGCGATTCGCGCGTAGCCACTCGAGGTCGTTTGCGACGTGCTTGGAGCCCGGCAGCACGATGAGGTCGGCGCCGTCGAGATCGGCGGCCTGCGTCGCCCAGGTCACATTGGCGACGGATTCGAGCGGCTTGAACTCGTCGAGGTTCGAGGCCGCGGGATAGCGGATGATTGCGACGCGCGGTGCGTCTTCGCTCGGGGCGGCGGCGGGCGGCGCGACGCCGTCCTCGTCGGGCAGCGAGTGGCGCAGCCACGGCACGACGCCGAGCACCGGCACGCCCGTCACCTTCTCCAGCTGCGACGGCCCCGGTTCCAGCAGCGCCGCGTCGCCGCGGAAGCGGTTGAGCACGAAGCCGGCCACGCGCTCGCGATCGGCCGGTTCAAGCAGCGACCAGGTGCCGAAGAGGTGGGCGAAGGCGCCGCCGCGGTTGATGTCGGCGACCAGCAGCACGCGCGCGTCGGCCAGCCGGGCGACGTGCATGTTCGCGAGGTCGATGTCGTAGAGATTGATCTCGGCCGGGCTGCCGGCGCCTTCGGCGATCACCAGCTCGTGTTCGCGCATCAGGGCGCGCAGCGATTCGTCGATCGCCGGCCGCAGATGTTCCGCGCGCTCGCGCCAGTCGGTACGCGAAAGTTCGTGATCGGGCTTGCCGAGCAGCACGACCTGGCTGCGGGTGTCGGCCTCCGGCTTGATCAGCACCGGGTTCATGCGAACGTCGGGCGGTAGCCGTGCGGCGTGCGCCTGCAGGTACTGCGCGACGCCGATCTCGCCGCCGGCGACCGCGCGCGCGTTGTTCGACATGTTCACGCTCTTGAACGGCGCGACGTCGTAGCCGCGGCGCGCGAGGATCCGCGCCAGGGCGGTCGTGAGCAGGCTCTTGCCCGCCCAGCTAGAGGTGCCTTGGATCATCAGCGCGCGTGCCATCGGGGCGGCATCTTCGCAGTCCGCGCCCTCGCTTACGCTGGCCCTCGTGTACCGCTGGTTCCTGACCTTCAGCAAGGTGATGCGCGAGCCCGAGGCTCGCGGGCCGCTGATCGCCGCCGGCGGCCTGATCGTCACCGGCACGATCTTCTACATGATCGTCGAGAAGTGGGACTTCGTGGATTCGCTTTATTTCACGGTCACGACGCTGACGACCGTGGGCTTCGGCAACCCGTCGCCGACGACCGACCTCGGCAAGCTTTTCACGACCGTCTTCGTGCTCAGCGGCGTCGGCATGCTGCTGGCGGTGATCAACGCGATCGGCAAGGCGGCGGTCGACGCCGGTCCGGTTCGGCCGGGGCGCCGGCGCGATCAGGAAGGCGCCGGCGACTCCGAAGATGTGCCGACCGACTGATCGTCGTCGGCAATGTCCTTCCTGAACTGACCCCACTCCTGCACGGTGATCTGAATTGTCGCGGCCACCGGGATCGCGAGGATCGCGCCGACGATGCCCATCAGCGTGCCGCCGAACAACACGGCGACGAGGATCACGAACGGCTCGAGCTCGACGGCGCGGCTCTGGATCCGCGGCTGGATCACGTAGTTCTCGAACTGCTGGTAGCCGATCACGAAGACGCCCCAGACGATCGTGTCGAGCGGGAAGCTCGCGAACAGCGTGACGATGCCGACGAAGACTCCGGCGATTGTCGAGCCGACCATCGGGATGACGTCGAACACCGCAACGATCGCGGCGAGGATCAAAGGCGACGTGACGCCGAGGATCGAAAGCACGATGAAGGCGAAGATGCCCGCGATCAGCGCCTGCAGCAACGCCCCACCGATGTAGCCGCCGACGGCGCCGCCGATGCGATCTACGGTTCTGCTGAGCGCCTCGGCCTCTGGGGGCGGCCGGCGACGGATCGCGATGTCCAGCCAGCCGCGGCCGCGCGCGACCATGAACATGCTGAGGATGAAGATCGTGAAGCCGGCGAAGATCGAGCTGATCAAGCCGGCGCCGATCGATGCGAGCGCGGTACCGGCGGTGCCGATCTGCTGCGAGAGATCGCCGGCAAGCGTGCTGAGTTTCTCGTTGACGTTGAAGTTGGCGTCGACCTTCTCGAACCGCGGGTCTTTCTGCAGCGTGTTTCGGAAGTCGTCCACGTAGGTGGGCAGATCCTCGACCAACTGCACTCCTGATTTGACCAGCGGCGGCAGGAGGATCGCGCCGATGCCGACGGGGATCAACACCATCAGCGCGTAGACGGTTGCGATCGCAAGCCCGCGCTTCATGTGGCGCCCGAGCACGTTGACGGGACCCGAAGCGGCGATCGCCACGAACAGCGCGATCGTCAGCCACAACAGCGGGGTGCGGAGCTTGTAGATCAGCAGCAGCGACAGCACCGCCAGCACGACCGTCGCGATCGTGCGCAGCATCTTGCGGTCCCACGACTGGTCTGCGGGCGGGTGGTACCAGGGCGTCGCTTCCACGATCGGTCCATCGTAAGTTTGCGACTGGACGTGGCCTTGCGTGGAGGCGGGCTACGCTGCCGCCGTGGCATCGAGCGTCTTCAAGGACGGCCTGCTCGACGGGCAGGTGATTCTGGTCAGCGGCGGCGGCAGCGGCCTCGGCCGCGCGGCGGCGCTCGAGCTGACTGCGCTCGGCGCCGACGTGGTGATCTGCGGCCGCGCCATCGAGCCGCTGCGCGAGACGGCCGACCTCTGCGTAGCCGCCGAGGCGACCGGCAGCTGCAGCGCGATGGAGTGCGACATCCGCGAGGCCGACGCCGTCGCGGCGCTGGTCGACGCGACGCTCGAGGTGCACGGCAAGATCGACACGCTGGTCAACAACGCCGGCGGCCAGTTCCTGGCGCCGGCGGAGGACATCAGCGAAAAGGGCTTCGACACGGTGATCCGTCTGAACGTTCACGGCACCTGGCTGATGAGCCACACGGTGGCGACGAAGGCGATGATCCCCAATGCTGAAAACGGGGAGCCGCGTGGCGGCAAGATCCTCAACGTCACGCTTTCGCCGCACAACGGCATGCCGGGCATGGTGCACAGCGGTGCCGCCCGCGCCGCGGTCGAGAACATGACGCGCACGCTGTCGATTGAGTGGGCGCGCTTCAACATCAAGCTCAACGCACTCGCGGTCGGTCAGATCGGTACCGAGACGCTGTTGACCAAGTACCCCGAAGTCGTCGTGCAGAACCTCTCGCACTCGATTCCGGCGGGCCGGCTCGGCCGACCCGAAGAGGTCGCCTGGCAGATCGCCTACCTGGCCTCACCGGCTGGAGATTTCTACAGCGGCTCCGTACTGACGATGGACGGCGCCCGCGACAACTGGCTCGGCCCGTGGCCGCCGACGCAGCTGATCGACGAGGGCGGCAAGCCGGTCGCGGAAGAGCGCAGGGACAAGTAGCTCGTCCGGCACTTATCGCGGGCCGCTGTGAAAAGATTGCCCCGCACTTAAATCGAAACTTGGGAGGTCCGCAGTGGCCGGTTCAACGCTCAACCCTTACCTGTCGTTCCAGGGCAACACGCGCGAAGCGATGGAGTTCTACCACTCGATCTTCGGCGGAGACCTGAACGTGCAGACGGTCGGCGAGTCGCCGATGGAAAGCCCGCCGGAGGCCGCCGACAGCGTGATGCACGCGCAGCTGAGCGCCGGCGCGATCACGATCATGGCGGCCGATGCGCAGCACGGCATGCAGGTCAACTTCGGCAACAGCGTCAACCTGTCGCTGGTCGGTGAGGACGAGGCCGAGCTGAAGAGCTGGTTCGACGCGCTCGGCGCCGGCGGCCAGGTGTCGTTGCCGCTCGAGAAGCAGTTCTGGGGCGACACGTTCGGCATGCTGACCGACAAGTTCGGCATCAACTGGATGGTCAACGTGGTTTCGGCCGAGAACGCAGAGGCGTTTGCCGCCAGCCAGTCGGGCTAAGGTCCCCGCCATGTCAAAAGCAACTATGAATACATCAGAAGGTGCGATCGAGATCGAGTTCTTCGACGCCGACGCACCGAAGACGGTCGAGAACTTCCAGAAGCTCGCGGGCGACGGTTTCTACGACGGTCTGGTCTTCCACCGCGTGATCAAGGACTTCATGATTCAGGGCGGCTGTCCGCAGGGCACCGGCACCGGTGGACCCGGCTACACGTTCGAAGACGAGTTCAACCAGCACAAGATCGTGCGCGGTGCGCTCGCGATGGCGAACGCCGGGCCGAACACCAACGGCTCACAGTTCTTCATCGTCACGACGGATGCCGCGCCGTGGCTCGACGGCAAGCACACCGTGTTCGGCGAGATCACTTCCGGCATGGAAGTCGTCGACAAGATCGAGGGCACGGACACCGACGGGCGCGACGCGCCGGTCGAGCCAATAATGATCGAAAGAATTTCGATCATTCAATAAGCACAGAATGATCGAGCAAGTCTGATCCCGCGTAGCGGGATCTAGCGCTTCAAGACCCCGCCATTGTCGGCCAGCCACTCGAGCTGGTCGGCAATGTCGTCGGTCATCGCGGTCGCGTGGCC
>JBOGYW010000128.1:0-6023 GCA_050696815.1 Solirubrobacterales bacterium
CCGCCGGCTCTGCCGGCGGCGCGTCAGCTTTTCTGCGTCTCTGTCGCTGTTTGTTCCGCGGCCTCTTCGGCCGGGGCGGGGGCGTCGTTCTGCGCCCGCGCCGTGCGTTCGGCCGGCGAGCCGTGGCCTTCGATTTTGCGCGCGGCCTTCTCGATCACCAGCTCCATGTCGTTGACCGGGTTCTCGATCACGCGGCCGTGACCGGGCGCCAGCCGGGCCGGCTCGAGCGCGACGAGTTTGCGCGCACTGTCGAGATTGACCTGCTTGTTCCAGGTCCCGGGCGCGACCAGCGGGAACAACGGATTCAGCAGCGAGCTGGTCGCCAGCCCGCCCCAGGTCGAGTAGACGTCGCCGCAGAACAGCGTTTTGTCGCGCGTGTCGAGCAGCGCGATGTGCCCCGGCGTGTGCCCGGGCGCGAAGACCACCTGCAGTGAGCCGATCAGCTCACCATCATTGACGAGTCGGTCCGGCTTGGCGTCGCACTGCTTCCAGCTGCCGGCGAGCTTCTGCGGCTGCTCGTCGTCGTCGAGGGATTTGTCGCCGGCGACGAAGCGTGCGTCGCGCGCGGTGATGAAGATCTCGGCGTCCGGCACGGCCTCGGCCAACGCGTCCAGCGAGCCGACGTGGTCGGCGTGGCCGTGGGTGAGGATGATGCGGGTGATCGGCTTGCCGATGACGCCGGCAGCGCGGACGATGCGCTTGGCGCTGCCGCCGAGGTTGGTATCGATTGCGGTCAGGCCGTCGTTCTCTTCTACGAGGTAGCAGTTGACGAAACCTGCGCGGCGGATTCGGGTGAAGCTGCTCATGGCGTGAAATCCAGTCTCAATTTGTATCGGAAATCAAGCTCTGGCGCGGTCGTGGCGCAACACATGCAGCAGCTCCTCGTACGGACCGGCGAGGTAGGCCTTGTCGCCGGCCGCAAAGCGCGTGTCGCGGCGCGGCGGGTACTCGAGATGGTCGCCGCGGTCGAGCGCGATCACGCGTAGGTCGGCGCCGAGCGCGAGCATGTCGAGGCCGTCGAGTCCGCCGCCGGCAGTCACCTCGAGCCGCGCGACGAGGAACGGCTCGTTGCCGACGTAGAAAGTCGAGAGCACCTCCAGGCCGATCGCCGCGCCGACAAACCACGGCGCCGCGATCGAAGCCGACGCCCAAACGTGCTGGAAGCCGAAGCTGCGCGCCAGCCGGCCGGCGAGCGCGCGATCGAAGACGCGCACCACGACCGGCACGTTGGTCCAGCGTTCGCCGAGGCGGCTGCGCACCGTGAGGCTGGTCTCGATGTTCGTCAGGTCGTCACTAGTCATCACCGCGACCGACGACGCCGCCGACATGTTCACCGAGTCGAGCGTCGTGCCGAGCGTCGCGTCGCCGAGGATCACTGGCACGCCGAGCGAGCGCGCGAGCGGGATGTAGCGGTTGTCGGCGTCGCGCTCGATCACCGCGACCTCGCGGCCCTGGTCACGTAGCCCCTCGATCACCCGCATGCCGACCGAGCCCAGACCGATCAGCACGGTGTGGCCGCGGAACTCATGCACCTTGCCCTGGCCGAGCGACTGCTCGATGCGCCGGCTGACCAACAGGTTCGTGATGAAGGCGAAGATCAAGCTGACGATCACCGTGCTGACGACGATCAGGCAGATGCCGAAGATCTGCATCCCGTCGGACTGGTGGGCGAACGAAAAGTCGCCGAAGCCGACCGTCGCGCCGGTCTCGAACGTGAAGTAGATCGCCTCGAGGATCGAGAGGTGGCTGCCGTCCTCGTTGCGGTAGAAGAGGCCGAGGGTGAGCGCCGAGACCACGATCATCAGCAGACCGACCCACAGCGTGACCTTCAGCGCCGTGTCGGTGTGGTCGAGGATTCCGCGCCAGCCGCGGTCGGCGCTGTGCCAGAGCTTGGTGACGGCTCCGCGGTCGTCGGTCTCGCCGCCGTCGATCGTGATCTTCGCCGCGGCCAGCGCTTCGGGCGTGCCGATTACCGAAGCACGGTCGCCGGGCTGCAGCATCTCGTCGCGTCCGGGCGACACGATCACCTCTTCGGTCTCGGCCCGGATCACGCCGACCGGCGCGAGGTCGCCGAACTGGGCGCGCAGCGTGCCGGCGGTCTCCACCTGCACCTCGGCGGCAACAAAACGCTCGCCGCCGATGTCAAGGTCGTGCGCGTGGTGCCCCATGCAGGCGACGACGACCGACGGAGCGAACAGTCCGGCGACGTCCAGCACGCTGCCCTCGCCCGTGACGTCCTCGATCGCGCGGCCGACAGCCGGATTGTCGAGGTGAACGACGACGCGCACGTCGTCGCGCAGATCGCGCACCAACAGCGAGGTCTCGAGCGTCAGAAGGTCGGAAGATTCGGCGCAGATCACGGCCGCCGCGCCGGCGAGACCGGCTTCTACGAGCTGCTCGCCGCCGTGTCCGCCGCGGCGCATCAGCGGCACGCCCCAGTCGGCGATGATCGGCGCGAGGTTCGGCTCGGGGTCGTCGTCCAGCACGACGACCTTCGTGCCGGTGGTGATCAACAGCTCGATCGTGCGCAGTGAGACGGCGTGCAGACCGCAGACGATCACATGATCGGACCAGCTGTTCGGGGATTCAATCGTCGACATGCGCACGCGTCTTTCGTTGCCAGGCGTTCGCCCCCCGAGAGCGCCGCCTTGACGGTCACGCAAGGCTAGTCGTTTGCCCCGACTGCGCCGCGTCGCGCGCGAGAGTTGATAGTTATTGCTGGATGGGCGAGCGACTTGACGGCACGGTCGCGCTGGTAACCGGCGCGAGCAGTGGGATCGGCGAAGCGACGGCGCTCGCGCTGGTTGAGCACGGCGCCGCGGTGGCGCTGGCCGCACGCCGCAAAGACCGGCTGGACTCGTTGGTCGAGCGGATCGAAGCCGCCGGCGGCAAGGCGCTGGCGATCGAGACCGACGTGACCGACCGCGCGCAGGCGACCGCGGCGGTCGAGCAGACGGTCGGCGAGCTCGGGCGTCTCGACACCTTGTTCAACAACGCGGGCGTGATGCTGCTCGGGCCGATCGAGGACGCGCCGGTAGAAGAGTGGGACCGCATGGTCGACCTGAACTTGAAGGGACTGCTCTACACAGCCCACGCCGCCCTGCCGCACCTGCTCGTCGCCGCCGAGAGCGAGCCGCGCCGCGTCGCCGATCTGGTCAACACCAGTTCGGTCGCGGGCCGCGTCGCGCGGGTCGGATCGGGCGTCTACAACCTCACGAAGTGGGGCGTCAATGCCGTGACCGAGTCGATGCGCCAGGAGTTCACCGGCCGCTACCTACGAGTGTCGACCGTGGAGCCGGGCGCCGTCGCCACCGAGCTGACGGACCACCTGCGCGAGGAGATCCGCGAAGGCGCCGCAAAATGGCTGCAGTCGATCGAGACGCTCGGCGCCGATGACATCGCCGATGCCGTCGCCTACATCGTCACCCGCCCGCGCCACGTGGCGATCAACGAGCTGCTGATCCGCCCGACGCAACAGACGCGCTGAACGTGCACAGCCTGCGCAAGCCAAATCTGACCCCAACGCCCGGCGTAGGACGATCCAACGCCGGGCGTTGGGGTGAAAAAGCCCTTGGGAATGGGCTGAGTGGGGATAACTTGACACGGTTTACAAAATGCGTTATCTTGTAAAGCAGGCTTACGGGGAGTAGCTCCATGTAAAGGCTGCTCTCCGCCCGCAGCATCATCGATCCACCTAGGGGGCAGTTCCAGTGCACGACACCGCAGTAGATCTCGACAATCCGGTCGAACTCAACCCGCCGGAGACCTGGCACGACCCGAAGCGCTACGCCTGGCTGCTCGGGCTGATCGTGCCGGCCTCGCCGTTCATCGCCTACGCGTTGGTTCAGCTGACCGGTTGGAGCGCGCTCTACTACGCCGGCCCGCTGATCGTGTTCGGCATCTTCCCGGTCTTCGACACCCTGATCGGCACCGACTCCGAGAATCCGCCCGACAGCGTGCTTGCCTGGCTCGAGGCCGACAAGTACTACCGCTGGTGCACCTATCTGTATCTGCCGCTGCAGTACGGCGGTCTGATCTTCGCCTGTTACCTCTGGGCCTACGGCGACCTCACCACGTTCGAGAGCGTCGGCCTGGCGCTGACGATCGGCACGATCAGCGGCATCGCGATCAACACCGCGCACGAGCTGGGCCACAAGCGCGACAAGCTCGAACGCTGGCTGAGCAAGATCGCGCTGGCGCAGACCTTTTACGGCCACTTCTTCATCGAACACAACCGCGGCCACCACGTGCGTGTCTCCACGCCCGATGATCCCGCGAGCTCGCGCTTCGGCGAGAGCTTCTACCGCTTCTGGCCGCGCACGGTCAGCGGCAGCCTGAAGTCGGCGATCCACATCGAGCGGCAGCGGCTCGACCGCACCGGCGACGGCTTCTGGACGATCAAGAACGATCTGCTGAACGCGTGGCTGATGAGCATCGTGCTGTTCGTCGTGCTGACCGCGGTGTTCGGCTGGGTCGTGCTGCCCTACCTGATCCTGCAGGCGATCATGGGCTTCTCGCTGCTCGAAGTCGTGAACTACCTCGAGCACTACGGGCTGCTGCGCGAGACGAAGGACGACGGCCGCTTCGAGCGTTGCCAGCCGTCGCACAGCTGGAACAGCAACAACATCGCCTCGAACGTCTTTCTGTACCACCTGCAGCGGCACAGCGACCACCACGCGCATCCGACCCGCCGCTACCAGGCGCTGCGCAACTTCGAAGAGGCGCCGAACCTGCCGAGCGGCTACGCGACGATGATCGTGATCGCGCTGGTGCCGCCGATCTGGCGCCGCGTGATGGACCACCGCGTCGTCGAGCACTACGGCGGCGACATCAGCCGCGCAAATATTCTGCCGAGCAAGCGCGAGAAGGTGATCGCGAAGTATCAGACGGCAGGGGTGTAGCGATGGCGAAGTTTCAGTGTCCGGAGTGCGGCTACCAGTTCGACGAGACCGACGGCGACCCGCGTGAGGGCTTTCCCGCGGGTACGGCGTGGGCCGACGTGCCCGACGACTGGCACTGCCCGGACTGCGGCGTGCGCGACAAGGTCGACTTCGAAGCGGTGAGCGCGTGAGCGACGCGCCCACCCGCAAGCGGTACCAGCAGGCGGCGCGCGAGTTGCTGCGCGACAGCCTGCTCGACGCCGCCGGCGAGCTGCTGCGCGAGTACACCTGGAGCGACATCAACATGGCCGCGATCGCGACGCAGGCCGGGGTCAGCCGCCAGACGCTCTACAACGAATTCGGCACACGCGACGAGTTCGCGCAGGCCTATGCGCTGCGCGAAGCGGCGCGCTTCCTCGAGACGGTGCAGGCGGCGATCGCCGCGCACCCGGACGACCACCGCAAGGCGCTGTACAACGGCTTCACCGTGTTCATGCGCGAGGCGGCCGGCAACCCGATGGTGCGCCAGATCGTCGTGCGCGATCCCGGCGCCGATGACCTGCTCGCGCTGTTCACGACGCGCGGTGGTCCGGTCGTCGAGTTCGCGAAGTACAACCTCAGCGAGCAGATGATCGAGCTTTGGCCGCAGGCCGACCCCGAAAGCGCACGCCTCGTGGCGGAAAGCCTCGTGCGCCTCGCGATCAGCCACGTCGGTCTGCCGACCGGCTCGATCGAGGACGCCGCGCGCGGCGTCGGCGAGTTGCTCGGCCCGTACCTGGACCAGGAGCTCAACGCCGCACCCGCGCCGGCCGCATAGAAGCGCTAGTTTCCCGCCCATGCGTGGGCGAGCGAGCGGCAGGCGGCGGTGGCCGACAGTCCGCGGCTGAGCGCACGCGAGCTCTGGCTGCTCGCGGCCGGCGCGATCGCGCTGGCGCTGGTGATGCACTGGCCGTTGCCGCTGCATCTGAGCGACCACGTCGCGCGCGATCTCGGCGACCCGATCGTGCAGGCATGGCAGGTGGCGTGGGGCGGGCACGCGCTCGCGCATCAGCCGCTGCACTTCTTCCAGGCCAACCAGTTCTGGCCGCTGCACGACAGCCTCGCGTTCTCCGATGCGCTGGTTGGATACGCGCCGGCCGGGCT
>JBOGYW010000129.1:0-6001 GCA_050696815.1 Solirubrobacterales bacterium
TTCGAAGGCGGCCCGGCCGACTCGCTCGACTATCTACAGGCGTTCTTCGACTCATTGGCGGGCGACGAGCTGGATGCCTATCTGGAGGCCGCGCGCGGCATGCGCGATTCGGTCCACTGGTTCGGCCGCTTCGAGCACGACATCCTCAGCCGGCTGACGCCCGCCGCCAACTGTCAGATCGTTCCGAGCACCTTCCCGGAGGCGTTCGGCATGGTCGCCGCCGAGGCGGCGGCCTGCGGCGTGCCGCCGATCTCCGCCGACCACTCCGGGCTGGCCGAGGTGACGTCGCAGCTGCAGGTCGGGATGTCCGGCGTGGCCAGCGCGCTGTTCAGCTTCAATCTCGGTCCACGTGCCGTGCCGCAGCTCGGCGGGCGCATCACCGGAGTGCTGGGGATGGGCTACCACGAGCGCAACGAAGTGTCCGCGCGACTGGTCGATACGGCGCGTGAGAAGTTCTCGTGGGCCGGCGTGGCGCGCGACATGGTCGCTGCCGCGAGCGGCGACCACAAGCCGTTGCATAAGCCCTGAACGGCGGCCGGCGGCGGTGCCGTTGCGATTGCCACAAGCTCCGAATATGCCGCCCGTGCGTCGGCTAGGATTCCCGCCGATATGCAGACCAGACCCCCACGGAAGCGCGCTTTGCGCAGCACTTCAACGAAAGCTTTCGCCGCCATCGGCCTACTCGCGATCAGCATCGCGGCGTCGGGTTGCGGCAACGACAGCTCGACCGACGTCGCCAACGGCAAGACGCTGTTCGTCGCCAAGTGCGGTGGCTGTCACCAGCTGGCGCGCGCCGGAACTGCCGGTACGCAGGGTCCGAACCTCGACGACGCCTTCCGCCGCGCCCGCAAGGACGGCATGGGCGACACGATCGCAGGCGTGGTCTACTCGCAGATTCTCTACCCGTCGCAGCATCTCTACCCGCAGAGCATGAACATGCCGGCCAAGCTGGTCGAAGGCATGGACGCGCACGACGTCGCCGCCTACGTGGCGTACGCAGCGGGGCTTCCGGGCAAGGACACCGGTGACCTCGAGGCCGCCGGTGGCGGCACCGATGGCAAGGGTCTCTTCAAGACCAACTGCGGCAGCTGCCACACGCTCGCCGAAGCCGGCACGGCCGGCACTCAGGGTCCGAACCTCGACGGTCTGAAGCCGAGCGAGGCGCTGGTGATCAAGCAGGTCACCAACCCGGTCGGTGCGATGCCCTCGTTCAAGGGCACGCTCACCCCGGCCCAGATCAAACTGATCGCCAAGTACGTCTCAGGCGCCGCGGGCAAGTAAGCCTCCGGCTCTTCGGTCGCCGCCCGCCCTGCAAGAACAGTTCTTGCAGGGCTTTTTTGCGCTCCTAAGGGCGGCGCGAGGTTGCGGGTTAGAAGATCGCCCGGCCGAGGACGACCAGGAGGATCAAGACTGCGCAGCCGGCGGCTACGTAGAGCAGCACCTTGAACATGTCCGCTTCGTTGAGAAACGGGTTGAAGCGACCGTCGTCTGGGTCGCGGTCAGGCATCGCGTGATCCAGAGACCCGGAGGCCTAGAGCACGTACAGCGACGTGAAGACGAAGATCCACATCACGTCGACGAAGTGCCAGTAGAGGCCGGGGATCTCGACGCCCCAGTGATCTTCTTTCTTCGGGCCGTAGTGGCCTTTGAAGGCGCGCCTGGCGACGACAGAGAGGATGATCAGACCGACGGCGACGTGAGCGCCGTGCAGGCCGGTGAGGCTGAAGAAGACGGACGCCTGGGCGCTGGCCTTCGGCAGGAATCCGAGGTGCCAGTACTCGCTGATCTGAATCCCGAGGAACGTCGCCCCGAGGAAGATCGTTAGAACCATGCCGAGCTTCAATGCCTTGCGGTTGTTGTGCTTGACGCCCTCGAGCGCCCAGTGCATGGTGGCCGAAGACGACAGCAGGATCGCCGAGTTGGCGAGCGCGACGTAGACCGGCAGCTCCTGGCCCTTGGGCAGCCACGGCTCACCCTGGACGACGCGGATGAAGAAGTAGGCGGTGAAGAACGAACCGAAGAGCATCAGCTCGGAGCCGATGAACAGCATCATTCCGAAGAGCTCGCGGTTGATCTTCGCCGACGCGTTCGCGACCGGCATGTGGCCGTGGTCGTCGTGACCGTGATCTTCTGCGTGTGCCGCCGTTGCAGCTTCCATCGCTATGAAGTCCCTTCAGTGTCGTCAGGTGATTCGGAAGGTTCTGCTTCGGCCTCGGCCGGCTCATCGCCGCCACCGACGGCCACCGCGACCGGAGCCGGCTCCTTGAAGATGCCGTGACGGGCGCCCGGGACGCCGAACTCGTACGGGTGGCCGACCACGGTCGGGACCTCGTCGAAGTTGAAGATCGGCGGCGGGCTGGACACCTGCCACTCGAGCGTGTGCGCCTTCCACGGGTTCGCCGGAGCGATCGGGCCGTTGCGCCACGAGTAGACCATGTTGTAAAGGAAGATCAGCATCGAAGCGCCGAGTACGAACGACGAGATCGAGATGAAGAGGTTCCAGGCGGCGAACTGGTCGGCGTAGTCGGCGACGCGTCGCGGCATGCCCTCGAGGCCGATCAAGTGCATCGGCCCAAACGTGGCGTTGAACGACACGAACGTCGTCCAGAAGTGCCACTTGCCGAGCGTTTCGTTGTACATGCGCCCGGTCATCTTCGGGAACCAGTGGTAGATGCCGGCAAAGATCGTGAACAACGATCCGCCGAACAGCACGTAGTGGAAGTGGGCGACGATGAAGTACGTGTCGGAAACCGCGATGTCGAACGGTACGACCGCCAGCATCACGCCGGAGATGCCGCCGAGCACGAACATCGTTATGAAGCCGAGTGCCCAGAGCATCGGCGTTCGCAGGTGGATGCGGCCGGCCCACATCGTGCCCAGCCAGGAGAAAACCTTGACGCCGGTCGGCACGGCGATCAGCATCGTCGTGAACATCATCGGGATGCGGATCCAGTTCTGCATCGGCGCGACGAACATGTGGTGCGCCCACACGGCGAAGCCGAGCACGACGATCGCAAGCAGCGAGAACGCCATCATGCGATATCCGAACACGGGTTTTCGGGCATGCGTCGATATGACTTCGGAGATGATTCCGAAGCCGGGCAGCACCATGATGTAGACCGCTGGATGCGAGTAGAACCAGAAGACGTGCTGGTACATGACGCTGTCGCCGCCCTGGGCCGCGTCGAAGAAGTTCATGCCGAGCGCGCGGTCGAACAGAATCATGAACTGCGAGCCGGCGATGAACGGAGTCGCGAGCACGACCAGCAGTGAGGTCGCGAAGTTGGCCCAGCCGAGCAGCGGCATGCGCCACATCGTCATGCCGGGCGCGCGCATTGTGATGATCGTGACCAGGAAGTTGATCGCGGTGGCGATCGAGGAGGCGCCGGCGAACTGCACGGCGACGCAGAAGAAGGTCTGGCCGATCGGCGCCTGGTCAGAGAGCGGCGCGTAGGCCGTCCAACCGGTCGCGAAGGCGCCACCCGGCGCCAGGAACGACGCGCACATCAGGACGCCGGCAAGTGGCAGGAACCAGAAGGAGAGCGCGTTCAGGCGCGGGAACGCCATGTCTGGTGCGCCCAGCATCAGCGGCAGTACGTAGTTCGCGATGCCGGCGAAGATCGGCACCATGAACGTGAAGATCATCAGTGCCGCGTGGGCGGAAAACAGGCCGTTGAAGGTCTGCGCGTCGACGAACTGCATGCCCGGCTCGAGCAGCTCGGCGCGGAAGACCATGGCGAGCATGCCGCCGATGAAGAAGAAGAAGAAGGTCGTGCAGATGTACTGGATGCCGATGACCTTGTGGTCGGTGTTGACCTTGAAGTAGTCCTTCCAGGTGTAGGCACCGTGATCGGCGTGGTCGTCGACCTTCGTCGGACGGCCGGAGGCCCAGTAGATCCAGTAGTCGAAACAGCCGATTCCGTAGAGGAAGAAGACGGGTGAGACGATCAACGTGACCGACGTGATCGCGGTCCAGTCGACGGTCGGGCCGAAGTCGGCCAGAGCGCGGATGCCGACGACGAGGACAAAGCTGAAGACGAAGCCCAGAACGGTCCAGAGTGCTGCGCGGTACCAACCCGGGGAGCGAAGTGATGCGGCCATCGGTTCCTAGATTACCTTTCGCTTACTTGGCGCCCGTGGTCGAGCTGGATGCTGAACTGCCTTCGACGGTGCTTGAGATCGCGCCTGTCGACTTCGAGTCGCCGGCCGCCTTCTTGGCGGCCACCCAGTGCGCGAAGGCCGCTGGCGTGACGACGCGGAGGGTGGAGCGCATCGTCGCGTGGCCGATGCCGCACAGCTCCGTGCAGACGATCGGGTACGCGCCGAGCTTGTCCGGGCGGAAGTTGAGGCGCGACGTGAAGCCGTCGGCGACGTCGCGCTTCATGCGCGCGTTCGGCACATAAAAAGAGTGGATCACGTCGGCCGACGTCATCTCGAAGAACAGTGCGCGGTCCTTCGGCACGATCAGGTCGCCGTTTGTCTCGATGCCGAGCGACGGGTACTTGAAGTTCCAGGCGAACTGCTGGCCAACGACCTGGATCTTCAGCTCGTTTGGCTCGCGCGCCTCGACGTCGTCGAGCACCATCCAGGCGTAGACACCGAGTGCGAGCACGACGATCGTCGGAATCACGGTCCAGATGATCTCGATGCGGGTCGAGCCGTGGAACGGCGCGCCGTCCTCTTCGTTCGGATCGTCCGACTTGACGCGGAACTCGATGACACAGAAGGCGATCATCGCGCAGATGATCACGAAAAACGGGATCGAGGCGACGAGCAGCCAGCGGTAGACGCTGTCGATCTTGCCGTCGTTCTCGGAGATCAGCGGTCCGAACCAGTCGTAGGCAAAGGTGAATGCGATCAATCCGGCCGTAACTGCCAGCGAGATCACGATGCCAACGATGCGATGTGAAGCTTTCATCAAACTCCTTGACGGGGACATGCCGCCGGCGCTCCAGCACCGACCAGGCAGCGGTTCAACCGTGTCGAACCGGCGCAGATGTTATCCGGTCGCCGGGCGGTGATTTGTGCGTGCAGCCACGAGCCAACCCGGGCGGCTCAAGTGCGGGAGGCGCGAACGAGAATGCTCCGTTAGTCTTGAGCCAATCGTTGCAAACAAGCACGAAGGCGGTGGTGAATTGCTGGTCAGCGAAGGCATGTCGACGGTAGTCCTGACGGTCGGTCCGACACAGGCTCTGCGTGAGGTTGCGAAGTCGATGATGGAGCGCTCTGTCGGCGCCGCGGTCGTCGTTGACCCCGATGCGCCGGGACCGGGAATCGTCACCGAACGGGACATTCTGCGTGCCTACGCCGCCGATCGCACCACCGGCGATGAGCCGGTCAGCGAGCATTCGACCGAGCGCGCTGTGTTCGCCGCGCCCGACTGGTCGCTGGAACGCGCGGCCGACGAGATGGTGCGCGGCAATTTTCGCCACCTGATCGTCGTGGACGGCGGTCAGATCGTCGGCATCCTCTCGATGCGCGACATCGTCAGCTCATGGGCCCGTGACGGCGCCACGAGCGAAATGCCGGCCTGAGACGGCCCGCTAGGTAAGCGGCAGCTCGTCCGACTCCTCGCGCGACTCTGAGAGCCATGCGAGAGCGATGACGACCGCAGCGACCGCGCCACCGACCATCAACGGCCAGAACGAGAAAAGGCCGAGCAGCGTGCAGGCGATTGCGACTGCGAGCCAGACGGGCTTGACCGACGTACGCGTGAGCCAGATCGATTCGACCTCGGTCTGAGGGGCGCTACCGGCTTCGTCGATGAACTCGTCGCTCATCGGCTAGCCGACCCACAGCGCGGTGAAGACGAAAGCTGCCGCGAAGGCCGCCGCGGCGACGCCGCCGACGATGATCGCTGCACGAAGGTTGCGCTGTACGAGTGTGCGGTTCATTGCGGAGGAGATTTTTAGCAGATCGCCGTGACGGCCTCAGAGTGAGGTGTCGATGACCATCATCACGAAGAGGATCGCGAGGTAGGCGAGCGAGTAGAGGTACGTGG
>JBOGYW010000130.1:0-5963 GCA_050696815.1 Solirubrobacterales bacterium
GCTACTAGATAGCCACCTCCGAGCACGACCTTGCCGCCTGTGCAGGTGGCCGTCGCGGACTTGGGGCTCGTCTCGTTGCTGGCACTGGCAGTGCCGGGGACGCGCACGTAACCCGTCACGCCGGTGCCGGCCGCGCCGGTGGCTCCAGTTGCGCCCTGGGTTCCGGTCGCTCCGGTGGTGCCGGTCGCGCCCTTTGCGCCCGCAGCGCCGGTGGCTCCAGTTGCGCCGGCCGCGCCGGTCGGACCCATCACGCCCTGGATGCCCTGGAATCCCTGGTTGCCTTGGTTGCCCTGGTTCCCCTGGATACCGGTTACTCCGGTCGCGCCGGTGTCACCGGTCGGACCCATTGCGCCCTGGATGCCCTGGTCACCTTGGTCACCCTGGTCGCCCTGGTCACCCTTGTCACCGGTAGCACCGGTCGGGCCCATGTCGCCCTGGACGCCTTGGTCACCCTGGTCGCCCTTTGCACCGGTTTCTCCGGTGGCGCCGACGTCGCCCTGGTCACCCTTGTCGCCGGTCTCACCAGTTGCGCCGGTGTCACCCTGCGCGCCAGTGTCACCCGTGTCGCCAGTGGCTCCAATGTCGCCCTTGGCACCCGCGTCACCGGTAGCTCCGGTGTCACCCATGTCGCCGGCCGCGCCGGTGGCGCCGGTCAGGCCGATCGGGCCGAGCGCGCCCTGAGCGCCGACCGGACCTTGCGATCCGGCTGCGCCCTGAGCGCCGGCCGCGCCTTGCGGGCCGGGGGTACTGGTCGTATCGATGATCGTGCGGGTTCGCTTGCGACCGCAGCGGCGAACGCCGTCTACGACGCGCACGTTCGTGCCCTTCTTGCCGGCACAGACGGTGAGCTTGGCAGCGGAAGCACTGCCTGCAGTTGCACCGAGCATGGCGGCGGTCAGCATTCCGGCGCAGAGCGCCAGGCTGATCAATTTCTTGTTCTTCGATTTCGTCACGTAAGTTCTCCTGTCAGCGACCTTGGATGCCCATATGGCGGATCCAAGGCCCAAAGACCGATCGATCGCGCACGCATGGAATTGCTTGTGTTTCGGGGGGTGTCTGCTGCCGATCGCGCGACGAAAGAGAATCTGAACGCACGAACGGTTGCTTCAGATGGCTGTCGGCCGTTCGCGGCGGCGACTGTAGGTCATCCGTTTGGTGCATGTTTGGCTGCACGGTGTCGGCTCGCCGCCAGTAGTCGGTATTGGCCGATCGCAGAGCGAGGTGCGTGCGTCAAGCTGGAAGCTGCATACGCCGATCAAATGGGCCGTATGTATAAGGAATCCGCCCCGCTCAAGGATGCCGCCGCCGAAGCAAAGGCGCGGCACAAGCTCGCATTTCTCTACGTCGGCAGCATCGTCGCGACCGTCGTTTTGATGATTGGACGCGGCACCGTCGTTGACCTCTCGCGCCCGCAAGTTTCTTCCGCCAACACGATCGCGGCGCTGCTGATTGCACCTCCGCTGATCTACATGGCCTACCGCAAAGTCAGCAAGGGCTTCCGTCGCGCGCAGAACGCGATCCACAACCCCGACGTCGCCGAAAAAGAAGCCGCGATCACGACCGCGCTCGCGCTGCCGGTCCGCGGCACCGTGGCCTACGTGATCGCCTGGTGCATCGGCCAGCCGCTCGCCCTGGTGATCACGCGCATGATCACGCCGCTCCGGGTCGAGGAGATCACATCGTTTTTCACCGACTTCATCGGCATGGTGCCGGTGGTCGGCTTTCCCGTCTACGCCGTGATCGAGAGCCAGTCGCGGCCACTGTTACGCACGCTTTTCGAGCAGACCGCCGAAGCCGGCGGTAGCAAGCACGTGATGCCGAACCGCTTCAACATTCCACTGCGCGTGAGCCTGGCGATGGGTTCGCTCGTGCTCGCGACGACGATGTTTCTCGAAGGCAAGGTCGTCGCCAACGCCTTTGGCGCGCACGTGCCGTACAACGACGAGACGAAGATCTTCCTCGCCCAGTTACCCGTATTCGTTTTGATGACCGCGATCGTCGGCGCCGCCGTCGTAGTGAGCCTGCGCGGCTCGATCGACGAGGTCGTGCGCTCCGTTCGCGCCGCGGCCGACGGCGACCTGCGACGCACCGGCGCGGTCACGACGACCGATGAGCTCGGCGCGCTGATGATCGACGTTGATCGCATGGTCGCCAACCAGGCGGCCTTGATTCGCGCCTCGGCCGATGTTGCACGCGAGGTCACGCTGAGCGCGAGCGCAGTCGCTGACGGCAGCGAGCAGTCGGCGGTTGGCGTGGGGGAGATCGCACACTCGATGCAGGAGGTCGTCACCGGCGCGCAGGTGCAGTTCGACCAGATCGCGGTTGCTCGCAAGGCCACCGACGATCTCGGATCGGCGATCGAGGCCGCCACAGCCGAGACGGTCCGCGCGGCTGAGGTTTCATCCGGCGCCCGCGAGCTGGCCGAGCAAGGAGCACAGACCGCCGCCGAGGCGCGCTCAGCGATGGAGAAGACGCAGCTGACGATCACCGACGCAACCGCGGCCGTCGATCGACTCGGTGGCGACACCGAAGACATCGGCACGATCGTGGAAACGATCGTCGCGATCGCGGCACAGACCAATCTTTTGGCGCTCAACGCGGCGATCGAGGCCGCGCGTGCCGGCGAACAGGGCCGCGGCTTCGCGGTCGTCGCCGAGGAGGTGCGCCAGCTCGCCTCGGAGTCCAGCGATGCGGCCGCTGAGATCACCGAACTGATCCGCAAGATTCAGCGCACCGTGGCGCAGACCGTGGACGCGGTCGGCGAGGGCAACTCCGAAGTCCTGCGCAGCGCTGTCGTCGTCGACGCGGCGGGCGAGCGCTTCGGCGATATCGCCATGTCACTTACTTCAATCGACGAGCACGTGCGCGAGGTCGGCGCCAGGACGGGCGATGTCGCGGACGCGACCAACGCGGTCGGCGCGGCGGTCGAGGAGATCCTCGCGGTCACCGAGTCGGTGGCCGCACTGGCCGAGCAGACGTCCGCCAGCACTCAGGAGGCCTCGGCGTCATCGGAAGAGATCACCAGCTCGGCCGACAACCTGCGCTCGACGGCTGCCGATCTCGAAACGCAGATCGCCGCGTTCCGCTACTGATCGATCCCTTAGAGAATCATCGCTTGAGCGACTGAGAACGCGACCAGCGACCAGACGCTGACGGTCGCGCTGAGTAGCGGCACAAGAATCTTCATGCGAGCACGTGCAGGCTCGATGAGCAGTTCAGGCTCCATAGTCCCCCATCCTCCGTGATGCACTCCAGGCATGCCTTCCGATCCGTTAGAAGGCGATCGTCGTGGGACCCCCCAGCCCCGCAACAATCTTCAATCAACGTAGGACGAGAAGCCAAAAAATGCAAGGGTGGCGCGCGAATATTTTCGGTCGTGTGGCAAGATTGCCGGTATCACCCGAATCCTTAGAACTTCCATCCAGAAGGGGCAGTTATGACCGAAGACTCGCTCGACACGATGGGCCCGATCGATTACATCGTGATCGAATGGCCTGGGAACCTCCCGAATGGTGAGGCGCTCCCGCACTTGATCGACTTGGTCGAACGCGGCATCGTGCACATCATCGATCTCGCCTTCATCGCGAAGGACGAGGACGGCAACATTGCTGTGCTCAATCTCGACGAGGCCGGCGCGGACCTCGCCGTCTTCGAGGGCGCCGCGACTGGAATTCTCGGCGACGATGACATCGCAGAGGCCGGATCCGCGATCGAGCCGGGCACGGCCGCAGCGGTCCTGATCTGGGAAAACACCTGGGCGGCTCCGTTCGCGACCGCACTGCGCAAGAACGGTGGCCAGCTGGTCGCCAGCGGACGCATCCCGGTGCAGGCGCTGCTCGCCTCGCTCGAGGCGACCGAAGCAACCGCCGGCGCGTAATCAATCAACTTTCGAGGAGGAACCATGCCAGGACTACTTCGCGGGGTTGCCCGCACAGCAGTGATCGCCGGAACGGCGACGCACGTCAGTAACAACGTCTCGCGCCGTCAGGCAGATCGCTGGCAGCGCCAGGAGATGGAGCAGAACCCGCAGCAGTACGCCGAGCCCGCGCCGGTCGCGGCGGCTCCGGCTGAGGACCCGATCGAGCAGCTGCAGAAGCTCGGCGAGCTGCACACGCAGGGGATCCTCACCGACGAAGAGTTCGCCGCCCAGAAGGCGAAGCTGCTGGGCTAGCGCCGACGCGCTGTTCGCAGCGTGCCGCGACGCGTAACAAGGGTCTCGATCGGGGTGGTGAAGGACGTCAGCCCGATCGAGACCTTTAGCTTGCGGTGATGCATCAAGAACTTGCGGGACTTGCGCGGCACGCGCAGCGAGAGAACCTTCGATTTGCCGACGGCTAGGCGCGTGAATCCGCGACTGCCGACCGTCGCCTTCTGGCGCTTGCCGGCAATTCGGTAGCTGCGCGCCGAAGCGATGCTCAAGTTGCCCGCGCACTCAGTCGGCCCGGAGCAGCTGACCTTCACACGAATCCGCCAGGATCGCGAGGCCTTCAGATGGGTCGTGCGCAGCTTCGCCCTGCCGCTTCCCTGCTCGAGTGGAACGATCGAACAGGCCGGCGAGTCCCCGGCACTTGGCGCCAGCCGGTAGGCCGTGGCGTTCGCGAGCACGTAGCTGCAGCCGCGCGCGTCCTGGCCGAGCGAGAAGAGTGTGCCCGAGCCGCCGAGGTCGACGCCGGTGGACTGCGGATCGCCACCCGGCGCAACCAGCGACACGCTGCGCAGTCCTGCGCCGCAGAGGTCGCCGTAGATGTAGCGGCCGTAGAGCCCGGTGAGCGTGTAGTCGTAGACGTAGTGGCCGCCGATCACCGCGCAGCTCTCGGAGCCGTGCGGATACGTGAAGAACGGACTCGCGAACTCCGGATGTGAACCGCCGCACGAATCGGCCTCGCAGGTCGGCCAGCCGTAGTTGGCTCCCTTGGCGCCGAAGTCCAGCTCTTCTTTGGAGCTTTCACCGACGTCGGCGATGATCAGCCGGCCGTCGCGCGTGAACGACGCGCGGAAGGGGTTGCGCAGGCCGAGCGCCCAGATCTCGCCGCGCGCGCCGCCGACGCCGACGAAGGGATTGTCGGCCGGGATCGTGTAGCTGCCGGGGCCGGCCGGTTTGCGCGGGTCGATGCGCAGAACCTTGCCGAGCACGTTCGAGAGCGTTTGGGCGTTCGACGAGACCTGGTTCTCGCCGATCGTGATGTACAGCAGCCCGTCCGGCCCGAACGCCAGCTGGCCGCCGTTGTGGTACGGCGAGCTCATGTTCTGGGCAAGCACGATGCGGGCCGAGCCGAGGTTCGCGACGTCGGGGTCGGCCGACGCCTGGTACTCGATCACCTGCACCTGTGCCGGCGAGCCCGCGATCACCGCGAAGACGTAGAACAGGTGGGAGGTCGCGTAGTCGGGCGCGAACGCGATCGATTCGAGGCCGCGCTCGCCGTTCGTGTCGACGTTCGGCACGGTCAGGAACGGCGCCGGCAGCAGCGTGCCGTGTTTGACGATCCGGATGCCGCCTTCGCGCTCGGCGACGAACACGCGGTCGAGGTCACCCGGCGGCGAGGTCGCGAAGATCGGGGCGGAGCCCCACGACGACGCATTCGGCGTCAGCGGCACCAGCGCAGCAGCGTTCGCATCGGTTACCGCCGCGGCAAGGAGGCCGGCCACCAGGACGGCTGTAGTCACGATCCTTCGCATGCACTGGACACTACCCGCGGTGGCGACGGCGTATTCGCCGCCTGTCTAGGCCTGATCCGGGATTCGAGCCGCGCGCATGTCGACGCGCTTGCCGCCCGGCATGAACGGCACGTCCTCTTCGCGCAGCCGCATGCGCTGGCGCGATCCCTGGGTGAGCGAGCCGTCGGCGCGCACGACTCGCCACCACGGCAAGTCAGGCTCGATCACCTCGGCGAGGATCCGTCCGGCCAACCGCGGCGCGCCCGGCGAGACGTCGCCGTAGGTGCGAACGAAGCCCTCGGGTATCG
>JBOGYW010000131.1:0-5927 GCA_050696815.1 Solirubrobacterales bacterium
GACGTAGCCCTTGTCGAACTGCATGCCCTCGGTGAACTCGAGCTCGAGGCCAAAGGTCTGGCCCTCCTCGACGTTCACGACGCCGTCCTTACCGACCTTGTCGATCGCGTCGGCGATGATGTCGCCGATCTCGTCGTCACCGGCGCTGATGGCCGCGACGCGTGCGATCTGGTCCTTGCCGGAAACCTCGGACGCGCGGGCGTGAATCGCCTCGACGACCTGGCCGACTGCGACCTCGATGCCGCGCTTCAGCGCGATCGGGTTGGCGCCGGCCGCGACGTTGCGCAGACCCTGGCGAACGATCGCCTGGGCGAGCACGGTCGCGGTCGTCGTGCCGTCACCGGCGACGTCGTTGGTCGCGGTCGCGACCTCGCGCACCAGCTGGGCGCCCTGGTTCTCGAACGGGTCGTCGACCTCGATCTCACGGGCGATCGTCACACCGTCGTTGGTGATCGTCGGCGCGCCGAACTTCTTGTCGAGCACGACGTAACGGCCCTTCGGGCCGAGGGTTACCTTGACGGCGTTTGCGACTGCGTCGACGCCGGCCTCCAGCGTCGCGCGCGCTTCCTGGCCGTACTTGAGTTCTTTAGCCATTTCTTATTTACCTCTCGTCTCTCTGGGGACCTAGACGATCTTCGCCAGGATGTCCGCCTCGCGAAGGACCAGCAGGTCCTCGCCTTCCAGGGTCACTTCCGTGCCGCCGTACTTGCTGTAGAGGACCTCGTCGCCCTCAGAGACGTCGAGCGGAATCCGCTTGTCGCCGTCCTCGTCCCAGGCGCCTTCGCCGACCGACACAACGGTGCCGCGCTGCTGCTTTTCCTGAGCGGTGTCCGGCAGGACCAAGCCGCCGGCGGTTACTGCCTCTTCCTCAACTGCTTTGACGATCACTCGATCGCCCAAAGGCTTGAGAGCCATATCTGTTGAACCTCCGCGTTTTCGGCGTGGGTTGGTGATCCACGTCAAAACGTCTATTCAAAGGGGTTTTACGGGGAATTTTGGCACTCACGAGCGGCGAGTGCCAAGGTGTTGAGGCGAATGATAGCTGTTTCAGCCGAGGATCAGATAGATGAACAGCGCATACACGAACAGATTGACCGCCCAGGCGTTGCGCTGAATCCATTCGCGGACCGCCGGCATCGCGCGTTCCGCGCGGCGATGGAACAAAACAAACGCCAGCAGCGGTAGCGAGGCGATCAGCGCTACGAGCCCGATGAACGGCGCGGCGTCGAGATAGCTGTGCTTGTCGCTCACGAGGTCAAGCCCGCAGGTGACCAGGATCACCAGATCGGTCGGCATCAAATAGACAAGCCCGATGCCCAACTTGAAGGTGCCCGACGGAGGCATCGACTGCAGCGAGTTCATCCACTTCGGCGGCTTGATGTTCTGGCGATTCAGAACAGTGCGGATCGAGAGTGCGACGAGCAGCGCCACGAACGCAAGCTCCAGAACCTTGGCGGTCGAGCTCTTCTGCCCGCCTTCATGAAGCGATGCACCCTTGTCCACCAACAAGAAGAACAGCATCGAGACACCGATCCCGAGACAAACCGCCAGCGTGATTCCGGCGACATACGCAACGGAAGGCTTGACCGGCTTCGGAGCGGTAACGAGAACGATCGAACTGATGATCTGCGGCCCAGCCATCATCGCGATCGCGAGTGGCAGGATGTGCAGATTCAAGAAGGCTCCGGCCTAGTTCTGCGTGCCTGGCCCGCCGAAGGTCTCGACCAGGCCCGCGTGCTTCTCGTAGATATGGCTGAAGCGGACGACCGTGACGAGGTCCTCGGTGGAGATCTCGCGGTTGTAGATCTGCTTTAGGAAGCGGATCTCATCCTCGAGCAGCCGGAACTCCGGGTTGTCCATCTCGATCTCGCGCGCCGTCAGGTCGTAGACCTTCTTCACGTCGACCGAGTCGATTACCGCTTCGAAGATGCGCTCACGCGGCGCGTTCTCGGCGCCGAGCGTGACCAGCACGACGTGTCCCTTCTTGTACTTGTGGGACTTGTCGCCGAGACGGATCGTCGCCTGCTTGCGTCCATTGCGCAGCTGGTCGGCGAAGAGTGGTGAGTAAAAGTTCAGTACGTACATCGCGCGGTGGGCAACCCCTTCAGACAACCATCCTCCGCAGGCCTTCGGGATCGCGGATCTGCAATCTACCACGGTACGTCGTCAGCAAATCGGCGCGCTGACAGTTGGCCAGGAAGCGGCTGACCGTCTCGCGCGAGGTACTGGCGAGCTGGGCGATCTCCGACTGGTTGGCGCGCACGAACGAGCCGGCCATCACGTGGCCGTTCTGCTGCTCGGCGAGTCCGAGCACCACGTTCACGATCCGGCCCTCGGTCGACTGGAAATACTGGTCGCCGATCCGCAAGTTCGCCTCGCGCAGGCGGCGCGAAAGCGCCTGGATCAGCTTGACGGCGATGTCGGGGTTGCGCATCAGCACGCGCGAAACGTCGCCGGCCGTCAACGCCACGGCGCGCGTCGGCTCGACGCACTCCACGGTGGCCGAGCGCACCTCTTTGTCGAACACCGCCAGCTCGCCGAACATGTCTCCGGGTCCCATCTCGGCCAGCGCGATCGTGCGGCCGCCGGTGTGCTCGCGCTTGATCAGCACGCGGCCGTTGCGGATCACGTAGAGCACGTCGCCCTGCGAACCCTCCTGAAAGATCACCTCGCCGCGCTCGAACGTGCGTGGCACGGCGACGGCGACGAGCTCTTCGAGCTCGCGCGCATTCAAACTTTCGAACAGCGGCAGACCGCCGAGCAGTTCGCTTGTCTCGCTCACAGGCGCATCCCTGCCGGGACTCTATGCAACGTCGTCGGTCGGCGTGAGTGCACGCAAGGCAATTTCCATCGTCGTGCCCTCGGGGCTACTCGCGGCGACGCGCGCGTGCCCGCCGTGCCGCACGGCGAAGCTGCGAACGATGAACAGGCCCAGCCCGGAGACCAGCTCGCGGTCGGACCCGAGCTGATGGTACGGCTGAAAGATCGACTCCCAATCGTCCTCGGCGATTCCCGTGCCGGAGTCGCAGACGGTCACAAGCGCCAAGTCGTCGCGCGCGAAGGTGCGCACGACGATCTCGCTGCCCGGCGCCGCGTTGGCCGCCGAGTTCTTGATCAGGTTGCGGATCGACGCCTCGAGGCGGATCGTCTCGCAGGTGACCAGAACCTCCGCGGCGTCCGTCTTGACGACCAGCTCGTGATCGGGCGCGACCGAGCTGGCGCGGGCGACCGTGCGCTCGACCAGCTCGTCGAACAAGACCGTCTCGCGTCCGAACGGCGTCAGCATCCAGTTCGAGAGCTCGCGCAGGAACTGCGCCTGGTTTTCGATCTCGATCAACATCTCGGTGCGCTGATCGCTGTCGAGCGAGTCGCCGGCGGTGCGCAGGGCGGTTGCCAAGACCTGGATCGCCGTCAGCGGCTGCGCCGCTTCGTGTACGACGGTCGCGACGAAGTCCTCGACGCCGAGCGATCCGTCGAGCAGGTCGACGAGTTCCGTAGCGAGCTGTGGGGGTGGAGTGCGATCCATCGCAGTTCCAAAGGTAGTGAGCGCGGCAGCGCTTACTTGAGTTGCTGGCCGTACTGGCGCTGGTAGTACTCGAGGTAGTCGCCCGAGCGGATCGGCCCCCACCACGCTTCGTTGTCGCGGTACCACTGCACCGTCTGCTCGAGTCCCTCGGCGAAACCGGTCTGTGGCTCCCAGCCGAGCGCGCGCACCTTGTCGCTGCTCAGTGAATAGCGGCGATCGTGGCCGGGGCGGTCCTTGACGTACTCGATCAGCGATTCGTCGCGATCGGTCAGCTCCAGCACCCGCTTGACGACGTCGATGTTCGGGCACTCATCGGGGCCGCCGATGTTGTAGACCTCGCCCTCGTTGCCCTTGCGCAGCACCGTGTCGATACCGCTGCAGTGGTCGACTACGTAGAGCCAGTTGCGCACCTGCATGCCGTCTCCGTACACCGGCAGCTTGTCGCCGGCGAAGGCATTGAGGATGCAGAGCGGAATCAGCTTCTCCGGGTAGTGGAACGGGCCGTAGTTGTTCGAGGCGCGGCTGATCAGCGCCGGCAGCCCGTAAGTGCGGTGATAGGCGATCACCAGCATGTCGCCGGCCGCCTTGCTCGCCGAGTACGGCGACGACGGATCGATCTGCGACTGCTCGGTGAAGGTGCCTTCCTCGATCGAGCCGTAGACCTCGTCGGTCGAGATCTGCAGATAGCGGCCGATGTCGGCCTCGCGCGCGGCCTCGAGCAACACGTGGGTGCCGATCACGTCGGTCTTGATGAACGCTTCGGGGTCTTCGATCGAGCGGTCAACGTGCGACTCGGCGGCGAAGTTGACGATCGCGTCGACGCCCTCGATCGCGCCGTCGACCGCCTCGCGGTCTTCGATCGCGGCGTGGATGAAGCTGAAGCGAGGGTCGTCTTCGAGATCGGCGAGGTTCTCGCGCCGGCCGGCGTAGGTGAGCTTGTCGAGTACGACGACCTCGTCGTCCGGGTGCGCGCCCAGTACGTAGCGGGCAAAGTTCGAGCCGATGAAGCCGGCGCCGCCGGTCACGAGCAGTTTCATGAGAAAGTCTCTCCTGGTGTGGTTTCGGCTGAAGTGGTTTCGAATTGCGCGGGCTCCAGCTCGGCGCGCGCGACCAGGTAGTTGTGCAGGCCGTGGTCCCAGCGCTGCAGCTCCGGGGCGTCGTTACGCATTGAAACAAGCGTGGAGAGCGCAGGTCGCGGTGCCGGGCGGTCGAGCATGTCGCTGGTGCCCGACAGCACGTTGCAGTCGACCTGGGCCTGGCGGAAGATCTCGCGCGCGAAGTCGTACCAAGAGCACTCGTCGCGGCCGGCGATGTGCATCACGCCGAGCGTCTCGTAGTCGATCAGGTCGATGATCGCCGTCGCCAGTTCGCGCGTGTAGGTGGGACAGCCGACCTGGTCGCGCACAACCAGCACCTCGGACTGCTCCTCGGCGATGTTCAGCATCGTCTCGACGAAGTTCTTGCCGCCCAGGCCGAACAGCCAAGACGTGCGCGCGATCAGGTGGCGCGGGTTGGCGTCGGCGGTCGCCAGCTCGCCCGCGAGCTTGCTCTTGCCGTAGACCGACTGGGGGTTGGTCTCGTCGGACTCCTCGTACGGCTCGGTCTTGGTGCCGTCGAATACATAGTCGGTCGAGAAGTACACGACCTTGGCGCCGATCTCGTGCGCCGCCGACGAGACGATCTCCGCGCCCTCGCCGTTGACGGCGAAGGCCTGGTCCTCGTTTGTCTCGGCGAGGTCGACGGCGGTGTAGGCCGCGGCATTGATCACGACGGCCGGCATCTCCTGCTCGATGAAGCGGCTGACGGAGCGCTCATTCGTGATGTCGAGTTCGTCGATGTCGACGCCGACAACGTCATGGTGCACCGCGTCGGCGGCCGCCATCAGATCCTGGCCGAGCATGCCCTTGGCGCCTGTGATCAGGACCTTCACGGTTAGACCAGGCTGATTTCGCAGTTGTCCCCGACGAGCAGCCGGAAAGTCTTCGGCATCCCATCGGTGCGCGTGATCTGTGAGTGCTTGCCGATCAGGCTCGCTTCGAGTCGCGCGCCGAGGTCGCTGATCGTCGATCCCTCGAGCACGATCGAGTACTCGATCTCCGCCCGCTCGATCTTCACGTTGCTGTCGATCGAGGTGTAGGGGCCGACGTAGGCGTCGGTCAGCTGCGCGCCGGCGCCGATCACGGCGGGGCCACGCACGACGCAGCGCTCGAGCCGCGCGCCGGCTTCGATCACGACGCGGCCCTCGAGGGTGCTGTCGATCGCCTCGCCGTCGGTGCGCGCGTCGATGTCGTCGAGCACCAGGCGGTTGGCTTCGAGCATGTCCTCGAGCCGGCCGGTGTCCTTCCACCAGCCGTCGACGAGGTGCGGCTCGACGTTCTGGCCGTCGTCGACCAGGTACTGG
>JBOGYW010000132.1:0-5799 GCA_050696815.1 Solirubrobacterales bacterium
CGTCGGCCGGGGCTGCGGTGCCGATCGGGTGCTCGGCGGTGAGCATGGGGCGAATCGCGGTGGCCTCGGAGGACGGGGCGGTGCGTTCGCGCCTGCTCGGCATCAGGAAGAACGGAACGATCAAAGCGACGGCGATCGAGCCCATCGTCAGCGCGTCGCTGAACAGGTCGACCGGCGAGCCGGTGCTGCTCGTGATCAATGCGATCAGGCCGGCGACGCCCAGCGCGCCACCGAGCTGCCGTGCGGTCATGTTAAGAGCGATCACCGAACCCAGCTTCTGCGGCGGCATGTCGCGCACGGCGGCACTCGCGAGCGCCGGGAACAGCAGGCCGATGCCGACGCCGGCGACGAGGCCCGCGGGCAGCCACAGGCCGACGAAGTCGGGCGTCGCGCTGATGTTGGTCGCCAGCCAGTAGTTGGCGCCGGCCATCACGGCCGAACCGGCGACGATGATCCAGCGCTCGCCGATGCGGCTCGCCAGCGCCCCGGCCAGCGGCGCGACGAACATGCACGAGATCGCGCCCGGCGTGAGCGAGAGTCCTGCTTCGAAGACGCTGTAGTGCCAGACACTGGTCACGAACAGCGTGCCGCCGAGGAAGAACGAGAAGAAGGTCACACCCGACAGCAGCGAACCGAGGTTGACGATCGACATGCCGGGAACGCGCCACAGTGAGATCTCGATCGCCGGTCGCTCGTGGGTGCGGGAGCGCAGGATCGCGGTCGCGGCGAGCGCGATGCCGCCGGCGATGCACGCCAACGTCGTCGCCGAAGTCCAGCCCCAGCTGTTGCCCTCGACGATCGCCAGAACGACCAGCGCGCTGCCACTTGCCAGCGCCGCGGTGCCCGCGAGGTCGGGCAGTTTGCCACCGGCGGCGCCGCGCTGCTCGCGCAGGAAGCGCTGCGCGGCGAAGACGGCTGCGATGCCGACCGGCACGTTGACGAGGAAGACGAGGCGCCAGTCGGCGATCGACACGAGCGCGCCGCCGAGCGCCGGGCCGATTGCGGCAGCGACCGAGTTGGTCGCGCCCCACAGCCCGATCGCGACCGGCTGCCGCTCGCGCGGAAACGCCGGCAGCAGCAGCGCCATGCTGGTCGGGACCATCAGCGCAGCCGCCGAGCCCTGGACGAGGCGGGCCGCAACCAGGAACTCGAGCGACGGCGCCGCCGCCGCGACCGCCGAGGCCACCGTGAAAACGGCGATGCCGATGATGAACACGCGCTTGCGGCCGACCAGGTCGGCGATGCGCCCGGCCGGCAACAGCAGCGCGGCGAAGAGGATCGTGTAGGCGTTGACGACCCACGACAGCGAGCTCAGCGACGCGTCCGGAAAGCTGCGCGCGATGTCGGGGAACGCGGTGTTGACGATCGTCACGTCGATGAATGCGATGAACGCCGCCATGCAGGTGACCAGCAGTACGCGCCGGGCGTGTCGCTCGTCGTACGTCGGGTTGTCGGTGGTCGCGGCGAGGTTCACAGCGCACCCTCCTTGTTACGGATCAGCTCGCTGACGTACTCCACCGTCCCGCTTGCGAGGATCGCGTGGCCGCGCATGTTCGCGTGCATCAGGTCGGCGCTGTAGATCGAACGGTCCTGGGCGTACGGCTTGTGCGCGAAGTCAGCGACCAGCACGCCGTGCCGCGTCGCGCTCTCGCGCACAATCGCGTTGAGCTGGGCGATTCGCCGGCCGAACAGTGAGTCGCCGAGCAACGCGCTCGGGTCCATCAGCGTGAAAGCGACCACGTCGGCGCCGGTCGCGCGCAGCGACGCGTAGATCTCGTCCAGCGCGAAGGCCGTGGCGTCGAGATCCGGCTCGGGGTAGAACAGGTCGTTGCCGCCGGCGATCACCGCGACCAGGTCGGGCTGCCAGTCGAGCGCGTGCGCCAGCTGCGCGTCGCGCACCTGCGGTGCGGTCAGATCGCGCTCGCCAAGATTGAGATAGCTCGGCACCGCGAGTTCGGCGGCCACGCGGTCGGCCCACGAGAGGGTGAGGTAGCCGAGCGTGGGGTCGCCGACGCCTTCGGCGAGGCTGTCGCCGAGCACGGCGAAACGCCGCCAGTCGTGGCCGGCGAGCAGCGCCCGCGACTCCTCGGGGAACAGCACCTGTGGGTCGCGGTATTCGGCGCTTTGACGGGTCGACGCGGGGGGCGGAACAGTTTTTGGAGTGATTTCAGCTGGGGAGTACATGAGACCGATTCCTTTTGCCGGGGCCTTA
The DNA here is from genome assembly GCA_050696815.1 of Solirubrobacterales bacterium. Classification (GTDB taxonomy): domain Bacteria; phylum Actinomycetota; class Thermoleophilia; order Solirubrobacterales; family JACPNS01; genus JACPNS01. The sequence continues at coordinate 2,213 of JBOGYW010000132.1, forward strand.
CCTGGCCGCTTGTGATGGGGATTTCCGCTAAATTAAAAGCTAAGAACGAACGATCGTTCGGTAGCGCTCAATCACTATACAACAAACACGAACGTTCGTGCGGAGTTATTATGTTTGACATGGCCAGTTCTACGACCACCCAGCAGGCGCCCGGAACCCGCGAGCGGATCCTCGCCCACGCGGTGCAGATCGCTTCCGCGGAGGGGTTGGAGGCGCTGACGATCGGCCGCCTGGCGACCGACCTCGGCATGAGTAAGAGCGGCCTGTTCGGACACTTCGGCTCAAAAGAGGAGCTGCAGCTGGCGACGATCAACGCCGGCTCCGAGATCTTTGCCCGCACGATCATCGTGCCGGCATTGAAGAAGCCGGCCGGCGATGAGCGTTTGACGGCGCTGGCCGAGAACTTCATCGGCTACCTCGAGAAGTCGACCTTCGACGGCGGCTGTTTTTGGGGTTCAGTATCGGCCGAGTTCGATAACCGGCCCGGCCCCGTACGCGACTTGATTCAGGAGAAGCTCGGCCACTGGCTGAACGTGCTGCGCGAGCAGGCGAAGGCCGCCGGCGCGGACGATCCCGACCAGTTGGCGTTTGAGCTGCACGCCCTCGGACAGGGGGCGAATTCGTCGTACCAGTTGTTCGGCGACCCGGCTGTTTTCGACCGGGCACGCCGCTCGATTGCCCGGCTGTTGCCGTCAAAAACAGCTTGAGCAAGCGCTTTAAGCGAATTTCGGTAGTTCGAAATTTCTTTTTGCCGGAGCTCTTGACATCCGGCGATCTTTCCCTAAATTGATGTTGATCACCGAGTCTGGACAGGATGTCCGGGCCGCAGTGTGATCGCTACGGGCGTTGAGCCCGTTTTTTTTTGCCCAAAACCTCACACCGACTGAACCAAAGGATTGGTACTGAAGTGACTTTCGAACTCGGACACCGTTACGCCACGGCGTCGAAGCTCATCCTCATGGCCCTCGTAGCCGTGATCATCGCCATCTTCCAGGTGGCCGCCTTCTCGCCCTCGGCCGAGGCGGCAAGCCCTGTCGCAAAGATCAGCAGCTGCGACACCGCGATCACCACGATGAACAAGACGCTCATCCTGATCGCGAAGAAGCGCGTTGCCGTTCGCACCGCGAAGGGTGCGAAGAAGGTCAAGAAGGCGAAGAAGTCCTTGAAGTCGGCCCAGAAGCAGGGCAACCAAGTCCGTTCGAAGATCAAGCAGTACTGCCTCGGCAGCGGCGGCGTCAACGCGCAGGACGCGCAGTGCTCACTGAGCATCAACAGCTACAGCAAGTCGCTGCAGCTGGCCTACACGCGCAAGCTCCAGATCAAGAAGATCAAGGGCCACGGCAAGAAGGCCAATAAGCGCAAGAAGGTCATGCGCACTCAGTTGAAGAAGCTGAACGCGAAGGCTGCGGCTGACATGGCGGCGTTCCAGCACGCGTGTGGCAACGGCGGCGGCAACGGCGGCGGTGGCAACAACCAGCCGGCCGACAACACGCCCCCCGGCAGCGTCACGATGACGGGTCCGAGCAGCCCGACGAACGACCCGACTCCGACTTACGAGATCACCCCGCCCAGCGGCGAGAGCGGTGGTCACATCGAGTGCAAGATCGACAACGGCGCGTACGTCACGGTGAGCTCGCCGTACACCACGCCGGAACTCTCCGATGGAACTCACACGATCACCTGCCGCTATGTGGACGAGGCCGGCAACGCCGGTCCGGGCACGACGGTCACGGTGACGGTCGACACCACCAAGCCGGGCACCGTCACGATCGACGGCCCGAGCGGCGCGACCAACGACACCACCCCGACCTTCACGCTCAGCGGCGCGGAGCCGGGCGACAGGTACGAGTGCAAGGTCGACGACGGCGACTTCGCCACCGTCACCTCACCGTTCACGACCGACAGCCTGGCTGAAGGCGCACACTCGGTCACCTGCCACCTGGTCGACGCCGCCGGCAACGTCGGCGACGACACGACCAAGACCTTCGAGGTCGACACGACCAACACGGACGGCGTCGACATCACCGGTCCGGGCGGCCCGACCAACGACAACACGCCGGAGATCGACGTGACCACGCCGAACGGCCCTGGCCACCTCGAGTGCAAGCTCAACGACGGTGCCTGGGTCACGGTCACCTCGCCGTTCACGCTCGATCAGCTGAACAACGGCCAGCCGCTGGCCGACGGCACCTACACCGTTACCTGCCACTGGGTCGACGGCGCCGGCAACCCCGGCCCGGACACCACGTTCACCGTCGTGATCGACACGACCGCTCCGGGCGGCATCACGGTCAACGGCCCGACGGGTGCGACCAACGACAACACGCCGAGCTACGCCATCAACGGCGGCGGCGAGCCGGTCGAGTACCAGTGCAAGATCGACGGCGGCGCGTACGTCACGGTGCCGGCCGCGTACACCACTTCAACGCTCTCCGATGGAACTCACACGATCACCTGCCGTGCGGTCGACGGCGCCGGCAACACCGGCCCGGGCACCAGCGTCACGGTCACGGTCGACACCGTCGCTCCGGGCGCGGTCACGATGACCGGTCCGTCCGGCGCGACCAACGACAACACGCCGACCTACATCCTCACGGGTGGCGAGGCCGGCGCGACCTACCAGTGCAAGGTCGACGGCGGTAGCTACGCCAACGTCACCACGCCGTACACCACGGCTGCGCTGAGCGACGGCTCGCACACGATCAGCTGCCGCGCGGTCGACGCCGCCGGCAACACCGGCCCGGCGACCAGCAAGACGGTCTCCGTGGACACGGTCGCTCCGGGCGGCATCACGATCAGCGGACCGAGCGGTCTCACCAACAACGGTTCGCCGAGCTACACGCTGGCAGGGGCGACCGGCGGCGACGGCTACCAGTGCAAGCTCGACGGCGGCAGCTACGCCGCGGCGACCTCGCCCTACAAGCCGACGCTGACCGAAGGTGCTCACACGATCACCTGCCGTGCGATCGACGCGGCCGGCAACACCGGCCCGGCGAGTGCGGTCAACGTCACGCTCGACACGGTCGGCCCGGCGACGACGATCGCCGACGGCACGATCAAGTGGGACGGCACGCACAACTTCAACCTGACTGCCAACGAGGCCGGCGCGTCCTACAAGTGCAGCATCGACGGCGGCGCATACAACGCGGTTCCGGCGAGCTACACGACGGGCGTGCTCAGCAACGGCGCACACGTAATCAGCTGCAAGGCGACTGACGCCGCAGGCAACACCGGTGCCGTCACGACGCAGGGCTTCGGCGTGTTCAAGGACCCGGTCGTCGTCAGCAAGAGCGGCGGCTTCCAGTGGGGCCTCGGCTGCACGATGTCGAACTTCCTCAACGCTCTCCTGGGCTGCCCCGACAGCGATCTCGTGATCGCGATGCCGGCGAACCCGAACGGCCTCACCGGTAGCTACCTGGTCGACGTCGGCGGGTACGTCAAGGACCTCTCGGCAGCGCTCGGATTCGGCGCGAAGTACACGATGTACATCACGGTCGACGGCGCCTCGGTCGCGTCGGACAGCGAAACCGTGCCGTTCGACATCTGCGGCATCTTCAGCGCAGACCTGTCGGCCTCGAAGACCAACC
>JBOGYW010000133.1:0-5774 GCA_050696815.1 Solirubrobacterales bacterium
CTACTACGCCGAGATCATCACGACGCCGACCCAGGCCCGGCACGCGCTCAACTACGTCATCATTAACCGGCCAGTAGTGCCGCGGACTACGGCTGACGTCTTGTCGGGGGGATCGCGAGCAGTAGGTCGTGCCGCAATCGCGCGATGCGCTTCAGCAAGGCGCGTGTGGATGGGCGCGACGAGAGGTGTTTACGCAACAAGCGAGAGAGATCCTCGAGGATTCGTGCTGGTTCCGGCGCGGACTCCGCTGTTGGTGAGCGCGTTGGTAGCTGATACTTGGTCGCGAGCCGAGCAAGGGCCTCGTCATACTCTTTGCTGACGGTCTCGGGCACGATGGCGGCGTACCGCAACGTCATGTGGTAATCGCGATGTCCCAAGAGTCGCATCACGCCGGGTAGGCTCATGCCAGCGCCGAGCATCTCGGTGGCGTAGGTGTGACGGAGGCGGTGGCTGGTGATGCGAGCCGGATCAGCCAAGCCGTCGCTGTGGGTCTTGAGTAGGCGCCTGAGCCGGTGGTAGCTCGTTCGAGCGCCGCCAAATCCGGGGACGAGCCACGACCGTGAGCGCGGTCCTGTCGCTTGCAGTCGCCGAATCAGCTCGACGGCGACGGTGTCGAGGGGAACGAGGCGCTCGTTGTTGAGCTTACCAAGCGGGACCTTGAGCAAGGGGTGCCGCTGGTCGGCTCGAATGCAGTGGTACGCGAGATCGCGCAGCTCACCAATGCGCAGACCTGTGCGTCGCATGAGCAGCAGCGCCCAGGCACCTGGCTCGTTCGTGTTGGCGAGGCGGCGTTGGAGTTCGCGGTCAGCCTCTACCGTCAAGGGACGAGGCAAGTACTGCGGCAGCTTCGGGAGGTCGTTTCCGCGGATGAGTTCGTCGGGCGTAGTTCGCATACGCCGTTGCTCGCTCAACCAGTGCAGGTACGCCCGAACGTCGATGAGAATATGGCTGCGACTCACCACCTGAAGGCCGCTGGCATGCAGCGCCTCGAACCACGGCGTGATCTGTGAGCGCGTGAGGCGCTCTGGGTCGAGCCTGCGCGCGAGGAGCCACGTGTAGAGCTTGCGCAGCGAATAGACGTAGCGGTGACGGGTGCTGGATCGGTGGGTCGGCGCCAGCGATGCGAGGAACTCGCGAGCGAGGACGGGGAGCTCCAGCGGGCGACGGCGACGTGATTCAGGGATGAAGCTGGCGAGCCCGCGATCGTACGACCACTGCAGGTAACCCCGAAGCAGGTTCCCATACTGGAATCGAATGTGCGTGGCAACGCGAACACGGTGGGGCCGCGCGAGGAACTGCCTGAAGTGGTCAGGTGTGAGCTCGGCCAGCGTCAGCCGTCGGCGGTCGAGCCAGCGATGGAGCGAGCAGACGAGCAAACGCGTCCGACGATTCACGCCAGTCTGCAAGAAGCGCTGTGCGCATCGCGGCAGCTCGGGCGGTCGCTTCATTCACGCACCCGGTAACGACGCTGGATCTCTTCACCAGCCCGCCGGTACTCGTCGGCGATATCGGTCATCGAGAGCTCGATGTACCGGAGGGTGGTGCTCTGATCGGCGTGGCCCATGAGGCGTTGCAGGATCGGGAGCCGCACGCCGGCCCGCGCCATGTCCGCGCCGAACGTGTGCCGAAACCGGTGCGGATTGGCGCGTGCCACGGTGTGGTCACGACGACGATGGCGGAACAGGCTGCGCAGGCCGCTCAGGCTCATCGGCGCGCCGCGCCGGGGCCCTTGCAGGATGACAAACAGCCGAGCCGTTCGCTCGGCGCGACGCTCCCATCGCACGTAGTCGGAGATCGAGCGCGCGACCAACGGAGGCAGAGGCAAGACTCGCTCGCGGTTGCCCTTACCGCGGATGCGTAGCTGCTTGTCCTCGGTGAGGATGTCGCTCAGCTGGATCTGCAGCACCTCGGCAGAGCGCAGACCGCACAACAACATCAAGTGCACGATCGCGAGGTCGCGATAGCGGCGCAGCGTGCGCAGAAACTGTCGAACCTCGGTGGCCGAGAGCGGCTCGACGACTCGACGCGGAGCCTTGACGCGCAGCTTGAGCTGACGCTGCCGCGGCAGCAGGTATAGCCCCAAGCGGCGGTCCCTGCCTCGGCCGCGATAGTACGGTGCCGGCGCGATGGCACCCCGCCCCACGTCGATCTCGCGGCCCAGGCAGAATCGGTACAGCAGTCGCGCCGTCGTCAGTCGGCGATTGATGGTCGCAGGCTGCGCTCCATCTCGTCGCTGCGCGGCGATGTAGTGGAGCAGCTTGCGTCCAGACAGCGACGCGAGCGAATGCTGGCTCCGATCCAACCAGCGATACAGGATGACGAGGTCGAAGCCATACGCCCTTACGGTCGCACGCGACAAACCCCGCACGGCTACGGCGGTCAGGAACCGATTGGCTTGTGCAATGGGGCGGCGTCGGGCATCGATGAGCTGATACGCCCCACGTCGGTCCGTGCGAAGCAACACGGTGCTGCGCGACGGTCGCGTCATGGTCAATTGTCGTCGGAGACCAGCCGCAGCTGGCGGAGGTCGGCGAAGTCACCCACGCCTCGAATGCGCCGTCCTGGTCGTCGGCGAGCGCGTCGGTCGCGGACTTCGACGTCGAAGAACAGCGAGCGCATCCCAACGCCCAGCTCGTCGGTGAGGCCCAGGCAGAACCCGGCCTCCTTTGCGTCCACAGACAACACAACGTGGAGCTTCGCGTTCAACCACAGCGCCAGACCTTCGAGGAACGTGACCGTCGCTCGCTCGTATGGCAGCCGCGAGGACGACGGCAAGACCGCTCGCAACAGCTCGTCGCAACCCTCGGTGACGAGCACCCGCGTCCTCGTCGCTGACGGGGCTATCACTACCTGGTACATCATCGGCGTCCGTGTTGCCGTCGGCCTCGGGGGCGCTCACCGCGAGCGGGATCGGGTCGGCCGGCGGGAACCATTCAGCACGTGGCGCAACTTTCTGGCGACTCACATCCGTCACCGTCTCTGATTCCGCGTGCTTCCGCGTCCTCAATACCCGCTGGTGCTCAGCGTGGTCTTGTCGGCCTTCCTCGCTCCGCTGATGCCTGCTATTCGCGAGGCGGCGCACCGCGGACTTCCCGAGCGCACCACAGACGTCCGTGCAGTAGCCTTGGCCGCGGTAGTCAGGACGACAGACGACAAACGGGTCCCCGCAGTAGCTGCAGGTCAGCGCGAAGACAACGAGCTCGTCCATCCATCGCGGACGGGCGAGAACTGGACAACTGCTTCACGGACAGCGACAGTCCAGAGGTACTGGCGAGATCCATCCACCGCTGGTACATCGAGGGCTCAGGCGGGAATCTGAGCCCTCACTCTTTTCCATCCGACGGTCAAATTATCGGGCCCACACTGTGGTACCGCCACTTCTTGTCGGTGGTGAAGCCATGCGCATCTGGACCCTCCTCGCTTCTCCTCCATTGCGCGACTCTCCAAGCCGCCGCCCTTGAATTAGCCGGTTAATCGCTTAACAACTGGCGCAAGCACAAAGAGGATCAGCAGGGACTCGCGAGGACCTGGCCCATCGATCCATTCTCGACGGGAATCCTGTTCCCGGACTGGGTCGAGATGGAGGAGCGCGACTGGATGTGGCCCCTGCGCCCGACGTACGATCCGCTCGTGGTTCGCCGCCCCGAATCGTGGTTATTGAGCGAAGGCTGGAAGCTCGCCGGTCCAGTCTCGGCTCACGACATTCCCAGCAAGCGATACTAGATGCTCAGTGCCGACGAACTCAGCGTCAGCCGCAAGGCGGCATACAAGGGTTGGTTCCCGACTCGTACTCGAGCAGGTCGAGCTTGCCCACGATCTGTTACTCGGACTTCGGATCGTGGCTGATGACCAGTGGGGCTCGCGGTGCACTGGTGAATCGGAGCCGCGTGGCAGCGCAATCGCGACCTGCGCTCGATTGTGGTCGCTCGGGATCAGGCTCGCGCCTGCCACCACCGTGCACCACGATAGCCTGACCTAGTTCGAGCACGCCTTCTCGGTACTCGACCTCTACAGTGTTGAACCAGTTGCGCCGTATCAGGTCGTGGCTGCGGAGTAGCGCCAGCTGCCGAGGCGACGCATCGAATGCAGCCTTCGAGCGCGTGACGTGGTCGAAACCAACTGAGATCCGCGCCTCGGCGGGGTCAATCACGGCCCGTTCACCCGCATCTTCGAGCACGAACGAGATCGCGTCTTGCTGGCTCGCCATCACGGGACCCCGAGTCTTCGTCCCAAACAAATAGGCCGCTGCGCCAGCGTTGATCAGATCGGACCCGCGCATCTCCTGGATCGACACCGAATAGTAGACGCATAGACGACCGGACAGCGGTGCCTCCAGGAGGTTGCTCTCGAATCCATGCACCCGACCCGAGACGCGCACCAGCGTGTTCTCGGGAGCCTCACCGAGGCGGCAGCGCGCGGCCTTGCGAAGCTGCCTGCGGAGGAGAAGTTCGCTGAACCATCGCACATCGCGGAGCCTACCCCAGCACGAGCTCGTAGCGTACGCCTGCATGCGATCGACGGACGTAGGTCACGATGCCGACGCGATGGGCAGAATCGAGCACTGCGTTGGGCAGTCCGCCTCCGCGACTATGGATTGTATGTGCCGCACAGGCGGCGCGCGCAACGGTCGAAGTGTGACATCGATGGGGCGTGATAGTATCAATAAGGGTATATCGGCATTACCAAACTCCTCCATCCATCCAAAAAGATCTCTTGAACCGAAGCCTGCATGCGGGCGTCAGCGTTGTGAGTCGTGTGGTCAGGCGCGTAATTGGCTAATGTCGCAAGTCGCGCGCGGCTGTCCACACGAGTCACAACGAGGTCCCGCGGTCCGCACAACCGAGCGGCGATCGGAAGTCGCGTGGTGCTCGATCGCTCCGAGCATCGAGTCTGTGTGAGGCTCGCGACGGCGAGCGCGGTGGTGGCGCTCGGGGCGATGCGCCCGGGGGCGATGCGCCCGGGGCGATGGCGCGGTAGGTGGTTGCAAACGTACCGGGGGGGCGAGGCCGTGCATGTAAGCCGGTGGGGTGCGTGTGGGATCGTTGGGGCGATGCGACTCGCTGGCCTGCTGGTTTCGGTCTCGCTGGTGTCGAGTGCGCGCGCCGATCCGCGTGCAGACAAGATCATGGAGGTGCTGGAGCTGAAGCGGACCAGCTTGCACATCGCCGGGATCGGGGTGGCGGTGGTGCTGCACGGGCAGGTGATCGTGCTCGATGTTCGTGGGCTGCGCGATGTCGAGCAAAAGGCGCCTGTGACGCTCGATACGGTGTTTCCGATCGGGTCGTGTACGAAGGCGTTCACGGCGATGGCGGTGGGGGTGGCGCAGGATGAGGGGGTGATGTCGCTCGATGATTCGCCGCACCGGTGGTTGCCGTACTTCAGGATGCGCGACAAGGAGGCGGATGCGCAGGTGACGCTGCGCGATATGCTGTCGCATCGCACGGGGCTGAAGGCGTATGGCGATCTGGCGGCGGAGCCTGGCGTGCTGACGCGCGAGGAGTATCTGCGCGCGGCGATCGGGGCGGTGCCTGCGGCGAAGTTTCGGGCGTCGTATCAGTATTCGAATGCGATGGTGACGGCGGCGGGGGAGGTCGTGGCTCGTGCGTACAAGACGACGTGGGAGAAGGTGATCGAGAGCAAGATCTTCGGGCCGCTCGGGATGACGGCGAGCCGTACGTCGTCGTATCGGTTGGGGGCCGAGGGGGTGACCGGGTATGTGTGGGACGGGAAGGTGTGGAAGCCGACGCCGGTGACGCCGAGCCTGGGGGTGGTGG
>JBOGYW010000134.1:0-5656 GCA_050696815.1 Solirubrobacterales bacterium
CGAACTGGCTAACGGTCAGCGTGTCGCCGATCTTGAGTTCGCCGTCGAACTCCGGCGTCTCCTCGCCTTCGACCTCGGCCGGTGCGAAGTCGGCAGGCATGCCGCGGAACTCGACAAGCTTGCGTGAGGCCGGAGTCTTGGTCTTGTCGAACAGACCCTTGGCCGGCTTGTTCAGCTTCTTGTCGGCGACCTCATCGAAAGAGAGCTGCACGCCGTCGTAGCCGTCGCGCTCGGTGTTGCGCAGTCCCGTGATGTGGCAGGGGCCGGCCTGGATCGCTGTAACGCGCTCCACTACGCCGTCCTCCTGGAAGACCTGGGTCATCCCGATCTTCTTGCCGATCAAACCTGCCATGAAAGTTCTAAATCCTGATCTCGATGTCGACGCCGCCGGGTAGATGGTCGAGACGCTGAAGCGAGTCGACGGTCTTGGGCGTCGGGTGATGGATGTCGATCAGCCGCTTGTGCGTGCGGATCTCAAAGTGCTCGCGCGAGTCCTTGTCCTTGAACGGACCGCGGATCACGCAGTAGACGTTTTTCTCGGTCGGCAGCGGCACCGGACCAGAGATCGTCGCGCCAGTCCGCTCAGCGGTCTGGACGATCTCCTTCGCAGCGGCCTCGATTGCCTCACTGTCGTAGGCCTTCAGGCGGATGCGGATCTTATTTTGGGTGATTGCTGCCATGGGAACTCAGTCGCGGTCTGTCGCAAGACCAAGAACGGGTTCTGGAACCGAAAGGTCCAAAGCCCGTTCTTGGCGTGTTGCGTAGGCCTTACTCGACGATCGCGGTCACGACTCCTGACCCAACGGTGCGGCCACCTTCGCGGATCGCGAAGCGCAGCTGCTCGTCCATGGCGATCGGCTGAATCAGCTCGATGTCCATCTCGACGTCGTCACCCGGCATGACCATCTCGACGCCAGCCGGAAGGTTGGCGACGCCGGTCACGTCAGTGGTGCGGAAGTAGAACTGCGGGCGGTAACCGCTGAAGAACGGAGTGTGACGACCACCCTCTTCCTTCTTCAGGCAGTACACCTGCGCCTTGAACTTCGTGTGCGGCGTGATCGAACCGGGCTTGGCCAGAACCTGGCCGCGCTCGATCTCCTCACGCTTGGTGCCACGAAGCAGGCAGCCGACGTTGTCGCCGGCGCGACCCTCGTCGAGGATCTTGCGGAACATCTCGACACCCGTGATCGTGGTCTTGTCCGTGGCTTCCTTGATGCCGACGATCTCGACCTCGTCACCGGTGTTGACGATGCCCTGCTCGATACGACCGGTGGCGACGGTGCCACGACCGGTAATCGAGAAGACGTCTTCGACCGGCATCAGGAACGGCTTCTCCAGCTCACGAACCGGCTCCGGGATGTAGCTGTCCAGCGCAGCGGCGAGGTCCAGAATGGCCTGCTTGCTGTCTGCGTCGCCCTCCAGCGCCTTCAGCGCCGAGCCCTTGATGAACGGGATGTCGTCGCCCGGGAAGTCGTACTCCTTGAGCAGGTCGCGGACTTCTTCCTCGACCAGCTCGAGCAGCTCCTCGTCGTCGACCATGTCGACCTTGTTGAGGAACACGACGATGTAGGGAACGCCGACCTGACGGGCGAGCAGGATGTGCTCACGCGTCTGCGGCATCGGACCGTCAGCGGCCGACACCACGAGGATTGCACCGTCCATCTGCGCCGCACCCGTGATCATGTTCTTCACGTAGTCGGCGTGGCCCGGGCAGTCGACGTGCGCGTAGTGACGCGAGTCGGTCTGGTACTCGACGTGCGAAGTGGCGATCGTGATGCCACGCTCCTTCTCCTCCGGAGCGTTGTCGATCTCCGCGAATGACTTCGCCTCGCCGCCCTGTGCTTCTGCAAGCACGGTGGTGATCGCGGCAGTCAGCGTGGTCTTACCGTGGTCGACGTGACCGATGGTTCCAACGTTGACGTGCGGCTTATCGCGTTCAAATGTTTCTTTCGCCACTTTCTTGCTCTCCTCTCAACCTTTGTTGAAAAAGTTCCCAAAATCCCCGTTTATTCAGCGGTGCTGAATAGCCGAACTTGGGAAATATAGATGTCTTTAAGTCGTTTTCTAAACCTTGTCTTACTTGAACTTGGTCTTGCTCTGCGGCCCGGTCTCGCTTACGCCGGAGCGGGCTGGCCGGTGCGCTGCTCCACGATCTCCGTCGCGATGTTCGCGGGGACCTCTTCATAGCGCTCAAACTGCATCGTGTAGCTGGCGCGGCCCTGCGTCTGCGAACGCATGTCCGTCGCGTAGCCGAACATCTCCGACAACGGCACGGTCGCGTTCACTGCGATCGCGTTTCCGCGCGGCTCCTGGCCGGCAACCTTGCCGCGACGACGCGAAAGGTCACCGATCACGTCGCCGATGAAGTCTTCCGGTGTGACGACCTCGACCGCCATGACTGGCTCAAGGAGCACAGGCTTAGCGCGCTTGGCGGCCTCTTGGGCGGCCATCGAACCGGCGATCTTGAAGGCCATCTCCGAGGAGTCGACGTCGTGGTAGGAGCCGTCGATCAGCTCGACCTTCACGTCAACCATCGGGTAGCCGGCCTTGATGCCGTTCTCAAGCGCCTCGCGGATACCGGCGTTGACCGACGGGATGTACTCGCCGGGCACGACGCCACCCTTGATCTTGTCGTCGAACTCGTAGCCCTCGCCGGGGTTCGGCGACATGTTGATGACGACGTCGCCGTACTGGCCACGACCGCCGGACTGGCGCACGAACTTGCCCTGGATCTTCAGCGCTTCCTGGCGGATGGTCTCGCGATACGCGACCTGCGGCTTGCCGATCGTCGCCTCGACGTTGAACTCGCGCATCATGCGGTCGACGAGGACCTCGAGGTGCAGCTCGCCCATGCCGGCGATGATCGTCTGACCGGTCTCTTCGTCGGTGTGAATGCGGAAAGTCGGGTCTTCCTGGCCCAGTGCCTGAAGGGCGGTGCCCATCTTCTCCTGGTCGGACTTCGTCTTCGGCTCGATCGCGACCTGGATGACCGGCTCCGGGAAGTCCATCTTCTCGAGCACGATCGGCTTGGTCGGCTCGCAGAAGGTGTCTCCGGTGGTGACGTCCTTGACGCCGACGGCCGCGGCGATGTCGCCTGCGTAGATCTCGTCCATGTCCTCGCGGTCATTGGCATGCATCATCAGGATGCGGCCGAGACGCTCGGTCTTGCCGGTCGTGGCGTTCAAAATCTTCGAGCCGGCGCTGAGTGTTCCGGAGTAAGCGCGGAAGAAGACCAGCTTGCCGACGAACGGGTCGGTCGCGATCTTGAAGGCCAGTGCGCTGAACGGCGCTTCGTCCGAAGCTTCGCGCGAGTCTTCCTCGTCGGTCTTCGGGTGATGCCCGATGATCGCCGGAACGTCGAGCGGCGACGGCAGGTAGTCGATCACCGCGTCGAGCAGCGGCTGAACGCCCTTGTTCTTGAAGCTGGAGCCGCAGAGCACCGGCGTCATCGACATCGCGAGCGTGGCCTCACGGATCGCCTTCTTGACGCGCTCGACGTCGAGCGCTTCGTCGGCCAGATAGGCCTCGAGCAGCTCGTCGTCGTACTCGGCGATCGCTTCGATCAAGTGGGTGCGCGCCTCGTGGGCGGCGTCGGCGAGATCGGCCGGAATGTCGACGACCTCGAGCTCCTTGCCCAGGTCGTCCTTGTAAATCGTCGCCTTCTCGGTGACCAGGTCAACGATGCCGGCGAAGTCGCCCTCGCTACCGATCGGCAGCTGGATCGGAATCGCGTTGGCGCCGAGGCGGTCGATCATCGTCTGCACGGACATCTCGAATGATGCGCCGGTGCGGTCCATCTTGTTGACGTAGGCGATGCGCGGCACCTTGTAGGTGTCGGCCTGGCGCCAGACGGTCTCGGACTGCGGCTCGACGCCGGCGACCGAGTCAAAAACGGCTACGGCGCCATCGAGAACACGCAGCGAGCGCTCGACCTCGACGGTGAAGTCGACGTGGCCCGGCGTGTCAATGATGTTGATGCGGTGATCCGCCCAAAAAGCAGTCGTGGCAGCGGAGGTGATGGTGATTCCGCGCTCTTGCTCCTGCTCCATCCAGTCCATCACGGCGGCGCCTTCGTGCACCTCGCCGATCTTGTGCGTGCGGCCGGTGTAATAAAGGATGCGCTCAGTCGTCGTCGTCTTACCGGCGTCGATGTGGGCCATGATCCCGATGTTGCGGGTCTTATCTAGTGAAACTTTGCGTGGCATGCGGCTTTACGTACGTCCTGGGTTGGGTCTAAAACAGCGACTTAAGGATTGGGGGTCAACGGGTTTTCAATGTTCATGCGGAGAAGGCAGTTTCAGGGCATAAAAAAGGGCCCTCGCAGGACCCGCGTGAAACCACTCAGTGGCTCCGCCCTGCTTGAAAATCCCGCTATGTGGTCGTAGTTCTCGTCATTTGATGACTTGGACCACCCGACGTCGCCACACTGCCGAGAAGGCGGTTATGGCTCCAGACGGCGGCAGACCGAACGGGTGCGCAGCAAGAACCGCGCGACCGTTAGATCGAGGGCGATAGTAGCACGGCTCCGGCGACCCCGGATTTTGCGCAATTCAGATCTTGAGCCAGCGATCTGGCACCTGATCGCGGGTGTCGCGCTCCATCTCGTCGAACCATTTTGACGGCGCCACGATCACGGAATCGGGCCGCTCACCGAGCCACGCGGCCCACCAGCTGAACGAGCTGTTGGCGACGATCCAGTGGCGGCAGCACGACATCACGTGCATGTCTTCGAACCCTGCCAGCTCGCCGGACATGTGATGCGTCTGCCCTGGCAGCGAGATGTGCTGGCGGCACCAGTCCGGATCGTCGCTGAAGACGAAGTATTCGGCGCCATCGACCTGCTCGCCGACGATCGCCGCAGCCTGCTCGTAGTACTCGGGCGAACAGATGCCGTGGTTGCGCAGTTTGACTGGGTCTTCCACGTAGTCACCGCGACGAACGTGGACGGCGACGGCGGCCGGAGAGGCCGCGACGCGCTTTGCCGCTGCGCGCGCGGGCCGGCTCAAATGGCGCGGCCGCAGCTCACGTCGCAACGGCTCACGCAGGTGCGCAAAGTACTTCTCGGACTGCCAGTAGCCGACGAGGAACGAGTTCGGCTGCGCCGCCGCCAGCTCATCCTGGAATTCGTGCGCCCATTCTCGGCAGATGGTCGCGCCGTAGCGCTCCTCGGCATAGCGCTGCTCGACGTCGAGCTGGGTGTAGCCGATCACCGGCCGTGGCGGCTCTCGCAGGACCTTGGCGCGAATTCGGAAGTGGTTCAACTCGTAGTGGCGGTCGGGCTCGATCTCGACGTAGCAAGCATCCAGCCGCAGCTTCGTTCCCGTGCGCTCGGCGACTGCGCGACCTGCCGCGTACTGGAACAGCTGGTTGCCGAGCCCGCCGAACAGGCGAGCGGTGGTCCAGACCCGGTTCACTGCCCGCGCTTGAAGGTGGCCTTGAAAATGCGCAGCGGCGCGGTTACGCGCCAGCTGAACGAGGCGCGGGTGGAGACGAGCGCTTCGGTCATCGCGGCGTCGTGCGCCTTCGTCATCTCGAGCAGCGCCATGCACTCCTCAAGTTGCTTGCGCAGCTTCGCGTATTCGCTGCCGCTGGCGGCCATCGAAGCGGGCAGCTGCGCGCCCTCTGCCTGTAGCCGGGCGAGCGCGATCGCCAACCG
>JBOGYW010000135.1:0-5601 GCA_050696815.1 Solirubrobacterales bacterium
TGCTCACGCCAGTCGCCGGGCCGTCCGGCGCCACCGGTCCTACGCACTAACCGGCCGATCCCTCGGGCGGTCGGGCCACTAACCTCATCGCCGTGAGCCAAACAGTCGTCATGAAGTTCGGGGGAACTTCGGTGGCGGACGGTGAGCGGATCAAGAATGCCGCGAGCCGGATCGTCGCCGAACACGAGAAGGGCAACCGCGTGGTCGCGGTGCTGTCCGCGCAGGGCAAGATGACCGACCGCCTGGTCGAACAGGCGAGCGAGATCAGCGAGCGTCCGGTCGCGCGTGAGATGGACATGCTGCTCAGCACCGGCGAGCGCATCAGCTGCGCCCTGGCGGCGATGGCGATCCACGACATGGGCCACGAGGCGATCAGCCTGACCGGCTCGCAGGCCGGCATCCTGACCGACACCTCGCACACCAAGGCGCGAATCGTCGACGTGCGCGCGGACCGCATCATGGCGGCGCTCGACGAAGGCAAGATCGTGCTCGTCGCCGGCTTCCAGGGCGTGTCCTCCGACAGCAAAGACGTGACGACGCTGGGCCGCGGCGGCTCCGACACCACCGCGGTCGCGGTGGCGGCAGCCGTCAATGCCGACGTCTGCGAGATCTACACCGACGTCGACGGAGTTTTCAACGCCGACCCGCGGATCGTGCCGAACGCGCGGATGCTGCCGGTCGTCAGTTTTGAAGAGGTTTTGGAGATGAGCGCGAGCGGCGCCGGCGTGCTGCAGCTGCGCTCGATCGAGTACGCGCGTAATCACGGCGTGCGCATTCACTGCCGATCAAGCTTCCACGACCGCACAGGTACGATGGTTGTCAGTCAGGAGGAGACGATGGAACAGCCGCTAGTAACAGCAGTAACCCACGCGACCGACGAGGCGCGCGTGACCGTGCGCGGTGTTCCCGACCGCCCCGGCGTCGCCGGTGATCTGTTCACCAAGCTCGCCGACGCGAACATCAACGTCGACATGATCATCCAGAACGAGCCGCTCGGCGACCGCCCGGCCGAGATGACCTTCACGGTGCCGAAGGACGACCTGCCGGTCGCGCTCGAAACGCTCGACGCGATGAACGAGTTCGACTCGATCGAGAACGATCCGACGATGGGCAAGGTCTCGGTGATCGGCGCGGGAATGCGTTCACACCCCGGCGTCGCGGCAAAGGTCTTCACCGTGCTCGGCGAAGAGAGCATCAACATCGAGATGATCTCTACTTCCCCGATCAAGATTTCATGCGTCATCCCCGGCGAAAAGGTGCCCGACGCGGTGCGCGCGCTGCACGACGCCTTCGACCTCGGCGTCGCCGAGGAACAGGCCACCGGAAACTTTCGCCCGGTCGCGCCGTAACGCGCGCGCCGTTCCAGGAGACAACAGCGTCATGAGCTATCGAGTTGCAGTCGTAGGAGCCACCGGCGTCGTCGGCACCCAGATGCTGCGCACGCTGGTCGATCGCGGTTTCCCCGCGAGCGAGATCGTGCCGATCGCGTCTGAGCGCTCGCGCGGCAAGACGGTCGTGCTCGGCGGCGAGGACGTCGAGGTCACGGTGCTCTCCGACGAGGGCGCGACCGAAGGCTTCGACATCGCAATCTTTTCGGCCGGCGGCGGCACCAGCCGTGACTGGTCGCCGAAGTTCGCCGAGGCCGGAGCGATCGTCGTCGACAACTCGTCCTACTGGCGGATGCACGACGACATTCCGCTCGTCGTACCGGAGGTCAACCCGGAGGCGCTCGACGCGATCGCGACTCCCGGCCACCGCCGGATCATCGCCAACCCGAACTGCTCGACGATGGTGATGGTCGTGCCGCTCAAGCCGCTGCACGACGCCGCCGGCATGAAGCGCCTCGTGGTTACGACGATGCAGTCGGTCAGCGGCACCGGCAAAGCCGCGATCGACGAACTGAAGGACGAGGCGAAGGCGATCTCCAACGACCAGGACCCGCCCGCGCCGCACAGCTACCCGCACCAGATCGCGTTCAACGTACTGCCGATGGCGGGATCGTTCGCCGAAGGCGCGACCTACACCGACGAAGAACTCAAGCTCGTCAACGAGACGCGCAAGATCATGTCGCTGCCGGACCTTTCGGTGTCGCCGACCTGCACGCGTGTGCCGGTCTACGTCGGCCACAGCGAAGCCGTGAACATCCAGTTCGAGCGCCCGTTGAGCGCCGCGCAGGCCCGCGAGCTGCTCGAGGCCCAGCCCGGTGTGCGCGTGGTCGATGACCCGGCGACGGCAAAGATCCCGATGGCGATCGACGCCGAGGGCGAAGACGACGTCCTGGTCGGCCGCATCCGCGAGGACGAATCGGCCGAGAACGCGCTCAATCTTTTCATCGTCGGCGACAACCTGCTGAAGGGCGCGGCGCTGAACGCCGTGCAGATTGCTGAAGCGCTGGTCGAGCGTGGGCTCGTGACTGCCGGTTCGGCGACCACCAACGCTTGATCGCAGCGAAACGCTGCTTTCGCAAGTCGCACTACGATGTCGACTTAATTTGACTTATCGACATAAGTCCTATTAAGATTCGAGTTATGCACGCAACTCGAATTAGCGCACGCGGCACACGCATCACCGGCAAGGACACCGAGGCACTGATCCACGAGGATTCGGTGAAGGCTTTCGTCCCCTACCCGCTGCCACCGACTGAGCCAGAACTCCGGCTTGACGATGCGCTCCACCGACTGCTGGCTCAAGCGAACCATGCTCTGGGAAAGCTGGACGGTGTAGCGGCTCTTTCGGCACAGCCCGATCTCGATCTATTGATCTACTCATACGCACGAAAAGAGGCAGTCCTTTCGTCTCAGATCGAAGGCGCTCAGTCTTCTTTGAGCGAGCTTCTGCTGTTTGAAGTCGAGCAAGCTCCCGGAGTCCCGATCGATGACGTTCGCGAAACTCTCAACTACCTGCATGCTCTTGACGCTGGGATCGCAAAAGTTCGCACTGGAGAACTGCCGATCTCCAACCGGTTGATTCGCGACGCGCACGGCCAGCTGCTTGCCAGCACTCGTGGAAGCAGCAAACTGCCGGGCGATTTTCGACGCTCGAACGTGTGGCTCGGCGGCGTCAGGCCACGAGATGCACGGTTCGTCCCGCCGCCGTGGCAGGAAGTTCAATCACTGATGGGTGAGCTCGAGAAATTCATCAACGATGAAGAGCCGATCGGCCCCCTCGTCAAGGCCGCGTTGGCTCACGCGCAGTTTGAGACGATCCATCCATTCCTCGACGGCAATGGACGAGTCGGCCGACTCTTGGTCGCACTGATATTGAGTGTCGAAGGTGTTCTCGAACAGCCGATGCTGTACTTGAGTTTGTATTTCAAGCAGCATCGCGACCTCTACTACGACGCGCTCCAGCGCGTGCGCACCGAGGGAGACTGGGAAGGCTGGATCAGGTTCTTCCTCGGTGGCGTCATCGAAGTAAGCAATGACGCGGTCGGCACGGCCAAGCGAATCATCTCGCTGGTCGAGAACGACCGCGGCAAAGTACTGACACTGAGCCGTGCCGCTTCGGCGACCCCACTGGTGTTCGAGTATGCGAGCCGAAAGGTTTTCGTTTCGCCAGGGCGAGTCTCCGCTGAGCTGGACATCAGCCAGTCATCTACAAACGCCGCGATCATGCGATTGGCCGACGCCGGGATCCTCTACGAGATCACGGGCAAGAAGCGAAACCGCCTCTTCTGTTACTCGGAGTACCTCGCGATTCTCAACGAAGGCGCTCAACCCTTATAAGCCAGCCAGTACTTGCGCCGCGCCGGCGTCATGCGCTCGATCGAATAGCGCAGCGCGGTGCGCGGCAACTTGTGTGCGTAGACGGTGAGAAAAGCTTCTAGCGCCGCCTCATCCTTCTTGCCTGCCTCACGCAGCATCCAGCCCGTCGCCTTGTGCATCAGGTCGTGCGGATCGTTGATCAGCAGCTCCGCCAACTCGAACGTCGGGGTCAGCTGCCGTGCGCGGATGAACGACCAGGTGCTGACCATGCCGATCCGGCGCTCCCACATCACCTTCGAACGGGCGAACTTGCGTAGCGGGCGATCGTCGCCGCGTGTCAACAGGTACTCGCCGACGACATCGCGGCAGCTTGCGTCGACCAAGTCCCAGTTGTTGACCGCCGCCGTGTGTGCGAGGTAGAAGTCGTAGAGCTGCTTGTGCTCGTCGGTCAGCCCGCGCTTCTTCGCGCGCTTCGAGCGCTCGCTGAGAATGATCAGCCCGGCCATCCGGTGTTCATGCCACTCGCTCGCCAGTACGCGCTCGATCTGCGGCAGCGATAGATCGATGTACGGCTTGACCGCCGACCGCACGGCCGGCATCGAGACGCCGAGGATGCGGTCGCCCTCGCCGTAACCGCCGGGCTCGGTGTGGAAGAAGCCCTGCAGAAACGCGCCGCGCTCGGGATCCCCGAGCGCGGTCACTTCACGTTTGAGTTCGGCGGCCGACATCGCCGCCAAGTTAGCGTCTCGGCCGACTACCAGGTGCCGTTGGCACCGCCACCGACACAACCCCCGTGCGTCTCGGTGCGAACACAGACGCGCGTGATCCGTCCGCCCGACGCTCGCCCGACGGAAAAGGTGTTGCCGCTCGCAGACGCCGCCTGCACGCAGTAGGTGCCGATGCCCGGCGTTGTCGTGTCGCAGGCGCCGGATGACGTGCCCTGGCCAATCGCCAGGCCCGCCGCGCTGCCGCACTTGTTGTCGGTGATCTGACTCTCGATGCGGTTCAGTTCCGCAAGGTCGGCGCCCGAGTAGCGACCGTCGTGGTCGCTGGCGTAGGCCTCCATCGCCGTCTGCATCGCGCGGGTCATCGATTTCGCACAGGCGTCCTGCCCTTTGGAGCGCTGCGCGAGGAAGGACGGCACCGCGATCGACGCGAGAATGCCGATGATCAAAATCACTACGAGCAGCTCGACCAGCGTGAAGCCGTCCGCTGAACCCGTCCGCCTAAGACTGTCTGCACTGCGCGTACGGAGCGCGCAAAGTCTCTTGGTATTCACTTGTCCCCCAGGTCGCCGGTCAAGACCGGCACGAAAATTGATTACTGGTTCCGTTTCATCGACACCTAGGGTCCAGACCCTAAGTGCGATCGCCTATTTGCAGGCTAAGGCGCAGCAGTATGCGGGGTCAAGCAAGACCGAACAAACGTCCAGCCGCCGAAATGCGACGGTCAGGGGTTGATCGAGCGCTTGAGGCGAGCCCAGGCGTTGTCGAGGTCGCCCTCGATCCCGGGACTGGCGGTACCCGCGTGGGTCTCCGGCTCTGCCTGGGCGATTTCGGCAAGTTCGGCGTCGAACTGCGCCTGCTTGAGCGGCGACGGCGCCAAGGAGGCGAAGTCGAAGCCTGGATGCACCGGCTCGCCGGTCGCTGCGCGACGTTCGGCTGCTTCGACGATCTCGCCGAGCGTGAGGTTGCCGTAAGGAGTCATGCGAGACATTGTGGCGCATCGAGCGGCGTTGCGCCAGGGCAAAAGAAAGGGCCGCCCGTAGGCGACCCTCTCACATCCCCAGCATCCTCCCCCATGTCGGTGCTGAGAGCTTTTTGGGCTTGCGCCCATCCCCAGCTCGTCAGGCTCAAGCCGTTAGGCGAGTCCGATGAGCTGTTGGAAAGTGTAGTAC
>JBOGYW010000136.1:0-5426 GCA_050696815.1 Solirubrobacterales bacterium
TGTTGATGGAGGGCGAGAAGATGTCGAAGTCCCTCGGCAACGTGCTTGACCCGAATCAGGTCGTCGAGCTCTACGGCAGCGACGCGCTGCGCTTTTACTGCTTTCGCGAGGTCAGCTTCGGCAGCGACGGCGCGGTCTCGACCGAAGGCTTCGAAACTCGCTACAACACGGAGCTCGCCAACGAGTACGGCAACCTCGCCAGCCGCACGCTGGCGATGGTCAACAAGTACCGCGACGGGGTCGTTCCCGCGCGGCCGGATGCAACCGGCCTGGAGGACGACTTCGCCGGCATCGGCGCCGAGATCGCCGGCCAGTTCGACGCGATCGAGGTGAGCGCCGCGCTCGAAGCGATCTGGGCCCGCGTCCGCCGGCTCAACCGTTTCGTCGAAGAGCAGGCGCCGTGGAAGCTCGCGAAGGACGAAGCCTCGGCTGCGCAGCTCGACTTGACGCTCTACGCGCTCGTCGAAGGCCTGCGCGTTGTCTCGATCCTCTTGCACCCGTACGTCCCGCAGTCGACGACCAAGCTGATGGCTGCGATCGGCTGCGAGAACGAACTGGCCACGTTCGCTGCCGCCGAGTTCGGCGCCGGGCCGGGCGGCCAGTCGATCGGCGAGCTGCCGCCGCTGTTCCCGAAGCTCGAGACGGCCGAGGCCTAGCGGTGGTCGACACCCACGCCCACATCGAGATGTGCGACGGCACGCCGGCCGAGATCGTTGAGCGGGCGCTTGAGGCCGGCGTCGACCGCATCCTCTCGATCGGCCTGACCGGCGCTTCGTTCGACGAGACGCTGGCGATCGCCGACGCGCACGAAAGCGTCTTCGCCGCCGTCGGCTGGCACCCGAACGAAACGACCGGCTTCGGCGACGACCAGGCCGCGCAGATCGAGCGCGCCGCCGCGCACCCGCGCGTGCGCGCGATCGGCGAGACCGGACTTGACTTCTTCCGCGAGAGCGCGCCGCCCGACGACCAGCGCCGTGCCTTCAAGACTCAGATCGAGATCGCGAGCGAGCGCAACCTGCCGGTCTCGATCCACGCCCGCGGCGCCGAGGCCGAGTGCATCGACATGCTGATCGAGCACGGTTCGAGTCTGCCGGCCGTCGTGCTGCACTGCTTCTCCGATCCCTCGCAGCTCGGCCGCGCCGTCGAGGCCGGCTTCTACTGCTCGTTCGCCGGCAACGTGACCTTTAAGAACGCGCCGGAGCTGCGCGAGGCGGTCGCAAAGGTGCCCGACGAGCTGCTGCTGCTCGAGACCGACGCGCCGTTCCTGGCGCCACAGCCGATGCGCGGCAAGCGCTGCGAGCCGGCCTACGTGAAGCTGACCGCCGAGCTCGTCGCCGAAACGCGCGGAACGACCTACGACGAGCTTTCCAAAACTGTCTCGGAGAACGCCCGCCGCGTCTTCAACTGGTGACGGGGCGGCCACAAAGCTCGCTCGAGCGGATGCGCCGGTTCGGCGTCACGCCGCGGCGCAAGCTCGGCCAGAACTTCCTGATCGATAACAACATCCTCGACGTGATCGCCGGTGCCGCCGCGCTGTCGCCGGATGACGTTGTGCTCGAGATCGGTGGTGGCCTCGGCGTGCTCTCGGAGGCGCTCGCCGAGCAGGTCGCGCACGTACACGTGATCGAGATCGACCGCACCCTGCAGCCGGCGCTCGAGGACGCGATCGGCGATGCGGGCAACGTCACGCTGGAGTTCGCCGACGCGGTCGACCTCGACTTCGCGGCGCTCGACCCGCTGCCGGGCAAGCTCGTCGCCAACCTGCCCTACGGAATCGCAGCCACATCGGTGATCAAGGCCTTCTACGAACTGCCGGAATTGCAGCTCTGCTGCGTGATGACGCAGCGCGAGGTCGCGGAGCGGCTGACGGCACCGCCGGGCGGCAAGCTCTACGGCGCGACCTCGGTGCTCGTGCAGGCGGTCAGTGCCGAGACGGCTACGCGCAAGCTCTCGCGAAATATCTTCCATCCCGTGCCCAACGTCGACTCGTCGCTCGCGACGCTGACCCGTACGACCGCGAACCCCGCGCCCGGTTTCGAAGACCTCGTGCACGGCGCGTTCGCCCATCGCCGCAAGCCACTCGCCGGTTCGCTCGCGCTCGCGCGCCGCGGCACGCCTAGCGCAGACACGGTCAAGCAGGCGGCCGTCGACGCGCTCGCCGAGCTCGGCCACGACGCCAACACTCGCGCTGAGCGGCTGTCGGCAAGTGACTTCCTGCACCTGCACGCGATGCTCGGAGCCGGCGACCCGCGATGAGCCTGACCACCTACGCGCCCGGCAAGCTCAACCTCTGCCTGTTCCTCGGCCCGACGCGGCCCGACGGCCTGCACGAGATCGCCTCGCTGTTCGACTCGGTCTCGCTGCACGACACGCTCTCGATCCACCAGCTCGATGCCGGCGAGGACCGCGTGCTCTGCCGCGGCGTCGACGGCGAAAACCTCGCCTCGCGCGCACTGCGCGCCTGTCGCGAAGCAGGCCTGCTGACCGGCCGGCCCGTGGAGGTCGTGATCCAGAAGCGCATCCCCGTCGCCGCCGGCATGGGCGGCGGCAGCGCCGACGCGGCGGCGACGCTGCGGCTCGTCGGCGAGCTGGAGGGCAGGCCGGCGGAAGACTTTCAGCGGCTCGCCTTTGCGCTCGGCGCCGACGTTCCGAGCCAGCTCACACCCGGCGCCTCGCTCGTGCACGGTGCCGGCGAGCGCGTGACCGCGATCGATCCACGCTGTCTTTCCGATGCCGGTCGCAGCTACGTGATCATCGCTCAGCCCAACGGCCTCGGCACGGCCGAGGTCTTTCAACAGGCCGACCGCGCCGGACTGCCCGAGGCGAGCATCGCCGATCGCGAGAACATGCTGCTCGAGACTGTCTCGGGCGGCGTCGGCTTCGCCGAGCTGTGTGCGCTGGTCGAAAACGCGCTCGAGCCGGCGATCCTTGCGCTGCGTCCTGAGCTGGCGGAGGTGCCGCGCGCGTTGCGCGACCACGGCGCCGCCGTCGCCGCACTGACCGGCTCCGGCCCGACGTGTTTCGGCATCTTCGCCGAAGCCGACGACGCCGAACGCGCCGCGGCCGGGCTCACGAGCGCCGGCCACGACGCGCACGTCGCCACGCCGGTCGGCGCCGAGTTCGCGGCTGTGCGCCCCTTCGAGGCGGGCTGATGCCGCCGCTTGCGATCACCCTGCCGCATGCCAGCGCGGCCGTTGCCGCGTTCGTCTGGGCGGGGCTGCTGATCTGGTGGCATCGCCGCGGCGAGCTGAACACCGAGCGCAAGATCGTCGGGCCGATCGGCGTCGTGCTGCTGGCTCTGTTCTCCGCCGGCGCGTTCAGCGGGATCCCGCGACCCGAGGAGATCCTCGAGAACATCTCCGGCGCGCTGGGCAAGTGGACCTACCTGCTCGTCGGTGTGTTGGCATTCCTCGAGACCGGCGCGTTCGTCGGCCTGATCGCCCCGGGCGAGGCCGCCGTGATCGTCGGCGGCGTCGTCGCCGGCCAGGGCGACATCGACATCCGCCTGCTGATCGGCATCGTCTGGTTCGCCGCCTTCTGCGGCGACTCGGCGAGCTACTACGTCGGCAAGCGGCTCGGCCGCGAATTCCTGGTCAAGCACGGCGCGAAGCTGAAAATCACCGAGGCGCGGCTCGAGCAGGTCGAGCGCTACATGCGCGACCACGGCGGCAAAACGATCCTGATCGGCCGCTTCATCGGGCTGGTGCGCGCGCTGGCGCCGTTCATCGCCGGCTCGTCGCACATGCCCTACAAGCGCTTCATGCCGTACGACGTCATCGGCTCGGGCCTGTGGGCAGCGACGTTCTGCATGCTCGGCTACATCTTTTCGAACAACCTTTCGAAGGTCATCGACTACGCCGAGCGTGGCGTGCTGATCTTCGGCTGGACCGTCGGCACGATCGTCTTGATCGTCTACCTCGTGCGCCGCTTCCGCAAGCCGGAAGAGCGCGCAAAGCTCAGCGCCTGGCTCGACGTGCAGGAGAAGCACCCGCGTCGCGCCTGGCTGATCAAGCCGCTGCGTGCGGCCTGGCGCCGGGTCGCGCTTCCGATCGCACAGACGCTCGCACCACAGGTCCGCTTCGCCTGGCGCCGCTTCACACCCGGCGGCCTCGGCCTCGAGTTCACGACCACGATCGCGATCCTGATGACTGCCGCCTTCACATTCGACTTCTACACCGTCGCCGCGCTCGATTTCCCGAGCAACGAATTCGCCAACCGGCTGAACGACGCGGCTTTTCGGGTCTGCGACTCACTGCGCACGGACTGGCTCGACAGCATCGCCCAGGCGATCACCAACCTGGGCGCGTTCTGGTGCGTCGCGCCGATCGTGCTGCTCGCGACGCTCTACTGCCTGAGCCGCCGCCGAGTGCCCGAAGCGGTCGTGCTGGTCGTCAGCCTGATCACGACGCTGGTGTTCGTCAACGTCTTCAAGAACTGGACCCAGGTTCCGCGCCCACCGGCGCCGCTGACCTCAACGAGCGGCTGGTCGTTTCCGAGCGGGCACGCCGCGTACGCCGTCAGCTACGTGGCGATCGCGGTCTCGCTCAACCGGATCGGTGGAATCTTCACCCGCGCCGCGGTGATCGTCGCGGCGATCGTGCTCGGCGGCGTAGTCGCACTCAGCCGTGTTTACCTGCGCGCGCACTACCTGACCGACGTGATCGGCGGTACCGCGCTGGCGTTCCTCTCGCTCGCGTTGTTCACCGCGATTGCAATGCTGATCGTCCATCTGCGCCAGCTGCGCCGCGGCCAAACGCCGGTGCCTTCGGCGGCGGCGGAAAGCGCGGGCGCCGGCGATACAGTGGCGTGACCATGTTGCTCGCCGCGTCTTCATCGCTTTCACAGATCGCCCAGGTCGTCGCCGCGGTCGGCGCCGGCATCGTGCTGATCTCGTTCGTGATCCTGATCGCCTGGCCGGCCTGGAACTCGTACGGCCGCAACTGGGAGCGCGCCTCGGCGCTGTTCCTTTCGGTGTACGTGCTGGCCGCGATGCTCGGCCTGGGCGCGCTGATCGGACTCGCGATCTTCGCCCTGCTCGGCCAGCAAATCTAAGAGCATTCGCTGATTCTTATGCTTGATCTGTGCCGAAAGCCACAGAACAGGCGAAACCCGCGAACGACGCGGCCCAGTCACCACTGGCGAAGCTGGAGGCGATTTCCAGCGCCGTCGAGTCCGGCGCCGGGCTGACAGCGGTCACGCGCGCGGCTGCGGCCGCGCTGGAATCGAGCGTCGCGGTGATCGACACCAGCAGCGCGGTGCTCGCCGTGGCGGCCGCATCGCCGGAGGATGAGCGCCGCCTGCTCGCCGGCGAAGGGGGCACACAGACGCATGAGCTGCGCGTCGCCGACAAGGGCGTCGGCTCGCTGCGCGTGCGTGCGCGCAACAAGGAAGGCGCCGACGCGATGACCTTGCGGATGGTTACGACA
>JBOGYW010000137.1:0-5040 GCA_050696815.1 Solirubrobacterales bacterium
CGCTGCGCCTGCACTACGTACATGATCTACCGCGGCCCGCACGAGCACGAGTTCGTCGGCAGCGGAGTTCCCGGCGCGATCGCCGGCGTCACCGGCATGTCGCGCAGCGGTTTCGGACCGAGCGAACTGGTCTACGGCGACATCTTCGACTCGCTCGGCACGCCCTGCCGCTCGAGCTTCGGCGTGCCCGGCCGCCGCGACCAGCACACCGCCTGCGCGGCAATCGAGCTGTTCGACCACGGGTCCTACGACTTCCTGCTGTTGTCGTTCCCCGACAACGACAACTACTCGCATCGCGAAGGCCCCGAGGGCCAGCCGGTCTCGATCGCACACGCCGACGAGCAGCTGCAGCGCGTCGTCGACGCTTACGGCGGCTACCGCAAGTTCATGGAAGACCACGCCGTGATCGTCGTCTCCGACCATTCGCACAGCAAGGTGAACGACGGCATCGACCTGCTTGCGATGCTGCGCGAGCACGAGTGGGAGGTGCTTGCGCCGCGCAAGCGTCGCGGCGGCGGCCCGCGTCTGGCCGCCAGCCCGGCGGCGCGCGTCGGCAATCTCTACGTGCTCGATGAGGACAAGCGCGGCATTGACGTGCCGTTGCTGGTCCACGATCTACGCCGCCAGGCGCTGCTCGATCAGGTGCTGTGGCTCGAGGACGCTGACGCAGTGGTTGCGATGGGCGACGCCGAGCTGCATTTCGCGCCGGGTTCGCAGTACACGGACACGCGCGGCCTGCAGTGGGACGTCGAGGGCGACCTCGACGCCCTGGGTCTAGTGGTCACCGACGATCAGATCGCGAGCGCGAAATACCCCGACGGGCTCGCCCGCGCTTGGTCAGGGCTGCACTGCCCGGGCAGCGGCGACGTGATGGTCACGCCCGAGCTCGGCTTCGAGTTCTTCGACTGGGGTGGGGTGGCGCACGTCGGCGGCGGCACCCACGGTTCGCTTCACCACGAGGACTCGGCGGCGCAGTTGATCGTGACCGGCACCGGCGACGCGCGCGAGCATCAAGCCGCCTGGTCGATCGCCGACGTCAACGCGCTGGTGCTCAAACACTTCGGCGTCACACGGGCTTAACCGCGGAATCACCGCCGCGCAAGCACTGGCTCGGTACAGTGCTGTATCGCTCGGCAGCCGCCGCGCAGACACGACATGCCGAACCAACTCTCCCCCGAATCCGTGATCGCAACGCCGCCACCAACCGAGCGCGCGGTGCACCAGCGTGTGCGCGATGGAATGGCGCATCCGCACAACTGGTTCCAGCTGTTCAAATTCGCCGCGGTCGGCGCCAGCGGCTACATCGTCAACCTCGCGGCGTTCTGGGTCGCCAACGAAAAGCTCGGCATCTACTACCTCGCCTCGGCGGTGATCGCCTTCTGCTTCGCGGTGACCAACAACTTCCTCTGGAACCGCCACTGGACCTTCAACGCCGGCGACGGCCATGCTGGCTTCCAGGCGGCGCGCTTCCTCGTCGTCAGCCTGATCGCGCTCGCGTTCAACCTCGTGATGCTGAAGGTTTTGGTCGAGTTCGGCGTCGGCGAGTTCACCGCTCAGGCAATCGCGATCGTCTGCGCGACGCCGCTCAACTTCATCGGCAACAAGCTTTGGTCGTTTCGGCTCTAGACGCCGACGGCCTGCGCCGCGCCGCGAATACCGACAACCCGAAGTCGTTCGCAGCGCGGGCACGTGCCAAGCGCTGGCATGAGTTCTCGAGGCGCTTTCCTGGGATCGAAGCGATGCGCGTGCTCGACCTCGGCGGAACGCCGCGCTACTGGCGTGCGGCGCCGGTCAAGCCGCAGCACGTAACTGTCGTCAACCTGATCGCCGAGCCGGCCGACGAGCAGTGGATCGACTCGGTCGAAGGCGACGTGCTCACGCTCGACCTCGGCGAGCAGTTCGACCTGGTCGTCTCGAACAGCCTGATCGAGCACATCGTCGGGATCACGCCGCGCCGCCAGCTGATCGAAACGATCGACCGGCACGCGCCGCGTCACTGGGTGCAGACACCGAACAAGTACTTTCCGGTCGAGCCGCACTGGCTGTTTCCGTTCATGCAGTTCCTGCCGCGCCAGACGCGAATCACGATCGCTCAGCGCTGGAAGTTCGGGCACATCCGGGCGGCCACACGCGAAGAGGCCAAGCAAGAGGTCGACGGCGTCGAGCTGCTCGGCCCGCAGTCGATGAAGTCATATTTTCCGGACAGCGACCTCTGGGTCGAGCGCGCGTTCGGTCTGCCGAAGTCGTTGGTCGCGGTTCGCTAGCCGGCTAGAGCTGCGCCGGCACGATCAGCTGTGTCACGGCTGTGGCGCGCCCATCACGATCAGCCGCGACCAGCACGCCCATCACGTGCTCGTCGCCGGTCGCGCTGTCGAAGCGCTGCGGCATGCCGGTGCGCAGCTTCGTGATGATCGCCTCCTTGACGACGCCGATCACGCCGGCGCGCGAGCCGGTCATTCCCACATCCGTGCAGTAGGCGGTGCCGCCGGGCAGCACGCGCGCGTCGGCCGTCGGGATGTGCGTGTGCGTGCCGACTACCGCGGTGACGCGGCCGTCGAGGTGCCAGCCCATCGCGACCTTCTCGCTGGTCAGCTCGGCGTGGAAGTCGACGATGAGCAGGTCCGCGTCGTCGCCGATCTCGCGCAGGAGTTTGTCGGCGAAGTCCCACGGGTTGCCTTCGTGGTCCAGGTGGAACTGGCCGATCAAGTTGATCACGCCGAGTCGCAGCGTTCCCTTTTCCACGATGACCCAGCCGCGGCCGGGGTTGCTGGCGTGCTGATTTGCACAGCGGATGATCGGCTTGTCGCCGTCGAGATACGGGTAGACCTCGCGGTGGCGGTAGGTGTGGTTGCCGAGCGTGATCACGTCGACGCCGAGCGCGAACAGCTCATCCGCCGTCGCCGGCGTGATGCCCATTCCGCCCGCGGCGTTCTCGCCGTTGACGACCACGAAGTCGGGTTCGTGTTCGGCCTGCAGCTCGGGCAGCACCTTCGCCAGCGCCGAGCGTCCCGGTTCCGCCACCACGTCACCGATGAAGAGGATCTTCGGCATCCGGCGAGTTTACGGGGGCGGCATCGCTCTTTCGGGTTATGCTGCCGCCCATGCCGGTGCTGGAAGGCCGCGAGCTCGTCAAGCGTTACGACGACCGCGCCGCTCTGAACGGAGTTTCTTTCATCGTCGACGCAGGGGAGTGCGTGGCGATCGCCGGGCCCAACGGGGCCGGCAAGACGACCCTGCTCTCGATGCTGGCCGGCGTGCAACGCCCCGACGCCGGCGCGATCGACGACCACGGCGCCTCGCTCGGATGGGTTCCTCAACGCGCCGCCGTCTACGGCAAGCTGACCGTGCGCGAGAACCTGCGGCTGTTCGCCAAACTCGAACGCGTCAAAGCGGTCGACGCGGCGGTCACGCGGATGATGGACCGCATCGAACTTGCCCACCGCGCCGACGACCGCGCCGAAGAACTCTCCGGCGGCATGCGCCAGCGGCTCAGCATCGGCGTCGGCCTGATCTCGGACCCGGCCGTGCTGCTGCTCGACGAACCTTCTGCCGCGCTCGACCCGCTGCAACGCGAACGGCTGTGGGAACTGCTCGGTTCGCTCGCCACCCAGGGCATCGCGGTGGTCTTCTCGACGCACTCGGCGGGTGAGGTCGAAGGCCACGCCTCACGTGTGCTCGTGCTCGACGGCGGCGAGCTGTTGTACGACGGCGCGCCGTCCGGCATCGGCCCCGGCGCGCACTTCGAACTCGCCTTCATCAACTTCCTGCGCGCCAAGCGCGGCGAGGCCACGAACGGAGCGGCGCCGTGAGCCTGCGCTATCTGCTCGGCAAGGACCTGCGGCTGCTCAAGCGCACGCCGACGATCGTGCTGCTGCTCGCGCTCTATCCCGCGCTCGTTGCGGTGCTGGTCGGCCTCGCGGTCGGCCGCCCGCCGGCCAAGCCGCGCGTCGCCGTCGTCAACCAGGTGCCGCAGGAGGAGCGCGACATCCTGATCGGCGGCAAGCACTTCGACCTCGACAGGCTGATCAAGTCGCTGTACAAGAACGTCGACGGCTACAACGTGAAGACGCGGTCCGAGGCGCTGCAGGACGTCAAGTCCGGCGACGCGGTCGCGGCGGTCGTGATTCCGGAGAACGTCGTCGACGACCTCGAGTCGCAGCTCGGGCAGGGCCACATCGAGGCGATCTTCGACTCGTCGAATCCAACGCGCAAGGCCTACGTGGAGAACACGATCAAGGGCCTGCTCGTCGACACCAACCGTGACTTGACCGACCGCTTCACCAACGTCGCGCTCGACTATCTCGACATCATCGTCAAAGGCGGCAAGATCAGCGTGGGCGGCAACAGCTACAAGGTGCTCGGCCTCTCGAGGGGCGCCGACGCGCTGCCGCAGATCCTGCCCTACGTGCCTGCATCGCAGCGCGAAGAGCTGGTCAAACTGACCGAGTCGCTGCGCCTGGCGCGGACCGGCGCGCGATATTCCAATCAGCTCTTGAGACGCGTCGGCGAGCCGATCAAGCTGACCAACAGGCCCGTCGGCACCAACTCGTCGCTTTCGTCGTTGGCGGTCGCCGTCGCGGTCTGCGTGTCGGCGATGTTCGTCGCCCTGCTGCTCGGCGCCGGCATGCTCGCGTACGAACAGGAAGACCAGATGCTTTCGCGCCTGCTGCGCGGCCTCGCGAAACGACGAACGATCGTCGTCGAGAAGACGGTGCTCGCGGCGCTCTGCGCGCTGATCGTCGGCACCGTGATGGTCGTCGCCTTCGGCTTCTTTGTCGACATCCGCTGGGAGCGCGTGTGGGCCTGGTGGCCGGCGATCGTCCTCACCGCGCTCGGCTTCGGCGCCGCCGGCGTCGCGGTCGGCGCAACCAGCGGCGATGTGCGCGCCGCCTCGCTCGCGTCGTTCATGCTGGGCCTGCCGCTCGCGGCCGCCGCACTCGTGCCGAAGGGTGCCGTCACCGACTCGCTCTACAACGTCCTACAGGTGATCAACTCGGTGTTCCCGTTCAAGCCGTCGCTCGATCTCGTGCGCGCCGGCCC
>JBOGYW010000138.1:0-4709 GCA_050696815.1 Solirubrobacterales bacterium
TCCTGCGGCAGCCCGGCCAGCTCATTGAGGTCGTAGTCCAGCAGTTCAGCGGCGTACGCCGCTCCGCGATGGAAGTGAAAGTCGCCCGAGGGTTCGACGGCGACGCGCGTATAGATCGACTGGATCTCCTTCTGCAGCCTAGCAACATCGAGATCGATCGGACAGCTGAGCGCCATGACGTCCCCTTCTCAACGCGCATTCCCTGACCCGAGCGGTGGGTCTGGCACGCACGGTTGCCGTATGTTCAAGTGTTACATTGAATACTGCAAGGGAGCAGGCGCGTCAAGAGAGCCCGACGGGAGCGAGCGTCGTGTCCTTGCGGCACGCATGCGTGAGCCGTTGCGCCGCGTCGCGTAGCCTCGCCGGCGAGGCCACGCATGCGCGGACGAGATCGGCTTGCCCAAGTCCGCGACCGGCTAGCACGGTGGCGCGCTGAGCACGGCGGCCGAGGGATCCGGGTCCCCGAGGTGATGTGGACCGAGGTAGTCGAGGTCGCCCGGGTCGAGGGCGTCGAGGCCACGGCGCGCGCGCTTCACCTGGACCGCGCGCGGCTGGCGGCGCGGATGACAGCGGGCGGGACGGCGGCCGGCGAGAAGCCCGCCGAGATGGGCGGCGGGTTCGTCGAGCTGGATGCCGGGCGACTCGGGCTGTCCCCGCGGACGGTGATCCGGTTTCACGGCCGGGACGGGGAGCGGCTGGAGGTCGAGCTCGCGGCCGGCGCGGTGATCGACGTGGCGGCGCTGGCCGAAGCGTTCTGGCGCCGCGGACGATGATCCAGATCGCCCCGCAGATGCGATTGCTGGTCGCGGTTGAGCCGGCCGACTTCCGGCGCGGGATCGACGGCCTTGTCCAGGTGTGCCGCGAAGCGCTGGGGGCGGATCCATTCTCAGGCGCAGTGTTTGTGTTCAGGAATCGACGAGCGACGTCGATCAAGTTACTGGCGTATGACGGCCAGGGTTTTTGGCTTTGCCAGAAGCGCTTGTCGTCGGGAAAATTTCGGTACTGGCCAGGTCGGGCAGGCGCGGTGAAGCACGAGTTGCTCGCGCATGAGCTCGCCGTGTTGCTCGCCGGCGGCGATCCCGCACACACGGCAGCCGCGCCACAGTGGCGGCGGATCTCGGCCAGCGCCGCGGAGTGACATTGCACTTGCGTTCTGCTCGCGCGTGTGTTCTACCTCGTGAGCATGGAGACCGTGCTCAGGTATCGCGGGCGGACGATCGGCACCGACGAGGTGGGGTTCGTCCGTGCGCTGATCGCGGCGCGACCGACGGCGAGCCGGCGCGCGTTGTCGATCGAGGTGTGCCGTGCGTGGAGCTGGGTGCAGGACAACGGAGCCCTGCGCGACGCCGTATGCCGAGGCCTGTTGCTCGCGCTCCATCGCGGTGGCCACATCGAGCTGCCGGCCGCGCGGCCCACGATGCGCGGCGAGGCATGGACACGACGCCAGCCGGCGCCGGTCGCGGTCGATTCCACGCCGATCGCGTGTAGCCTGCGCGAGCTCGGCGGTGTCGTGCTGCGGCAGGCGCGGCGCACCGACGACGAGGCGCTGGTCAATTCGCTGGTCGCGAATCACCACTACCTCGGGTACCGCCAGCCCGTCGGTGAACACCTCAAGTATCTGGTCGTCGCGAACGAGCGACCGATCGGCTGCTTCCTGTGGTCGAGCGCGCCGCGCCACTTGGCGCCACGCGACACGTTCCTCGGATGGTCGTCCGCGCAGCGCGCACGCAATCTGCGATACGTCGCCTATCAGACGCGATTCCTGATCCTGCCGTGGGTGCGCGTTCCGCATCTGGCGTCGCATCTGCTCGGCCGGATGAGCGCACAGCTGTCGGCGGACTGGCAGCAGGTGTACGCGCATCCGATCTACTTCACCGAGACGTTCGTGGATCCCGAGCGCAACCGGGGGACGTGCTACCGCGCCGCCAACTGGACGGCGCTCGGGCTGACCAAGGGTCGGGGCAAGGACGACCACACGAATCGGCAGAATCGCTCGCTCAAGCTTTTGTTCGGCTATCCGCTCGTACGTGATTTTCGACGACGTCTGTGCGCGGATGCCGATGCCCGGCCGCACGCGCCCGAGGAGGCCCCATGACCACGCCAGAGAGCCCCGATGCAGATCCCGTGTTCGATGTCGAGTTGATGCGCGACGTGGTCGAGCGCATGCGCGCGCGGCTCTCGCCCCAGGACCACGCGTGCATGGCGGACGTGGTCGAGATCATGGCCGAGCTGAGGACCATCGTGATGGAGGCCGACGACGACACCCCGGTCGACGAATCCCTCCTCGCGCTGGCGATCGAGCGCGCGCGAGCGCGTACGTCGAAATGACCAGGTCGGCGCGCACTGCCACGAGCTCCGAGCTCGATCTGCGGATCTTCTTCGAGCTGGTCGATCGCTCGCGTGCGCTGTCTTCCCCCGAGGAGTGCGGATGTCTGGATCTCGGGAAGCAGGTGATCCTCGACATGGTGCGGCTGCTGCACGAGCGAAGCACCACGCTCGCGCGGCTGCGCCGGCTGTTCGGGATCCGCACGACCGAGAAGCTGCGCGCGGTGTTCCCCGGCGCGCGCACGCCCGCCAACGACGAGACTCCGACGGCGACCGCCGACGGTCGCGACGACCTCGTCAAGGACGAGCGCCACGGCGGTACCGGCGCTCCTGATCGCGCGGACGACCGCTGCGCCACAGGTGACGATCACAACGCCCCCTCCGACCCCGAAGTCCACGATGGTCGAGAAGGTGCCGAGGGCAGTGGCGCCGACGCACCGCGCACGCGCAAGGGCCACGGTCGGATCGCCGCCGCTGCGTATCGCCATGCAGGGTGCACACACGTCGAGCACGATCGCGCGCACGTCGGCGACACCTGTCCGCAGTGCTGCCACGGCAAGCTCTACCGCCTGCGCGAGCCCGAGCGCATCGTGCGCATCACTGGCCAGCCGCTGCTCGCCGCGCACACCTGGGAGCTCGAACGGTTGCGCTGCAGCGGCTGCGGCGGCGTGTTCACCGCGCCCGCACCCGCCGAGGCGCAAGGCGCCAAGTACGACGAGCAGGCAGTCGCGATCATGGCCCTGGTGCGCTACGGCGTCGGCATGCCGCTCCATCGCCTCGATCGGCTGCAGCGCAACCTCGAGACTCCCGTGCCCGCATCGACGCAGTGGGAGGTCGTTCGCGATCACGTCGACGAGGTCGTCCCAGCTCACGACGAGCTCCGCCGCCGGGCCGCAGCGGGCCGCGTGCTGCACAACGACGACACATCGGTCCGGATCCTCGAGCTCATGGGCAAGCGCCGCGCCGAGCTCATCGCGCTGGGCAAGCTGCCGGACCCCGACCGCACCGGCCTGTTCACGACCGGCATCGTCTCGATCACGGCCGACGGACCGATCGCGCTGTTCTGCTCCGGTCGCAAGCACGGCGGCGAGAACTTCACCTCCCTGCTCACCGCACGCGATCCCGACCTGCCGCCGCCGATTCACATGTGCGATGGCCTCGATCGCAATCGGCCGTCCGGGCACGTGGTCGTTGAAGCCAACTGCAATGCCCACGGCCGCCGCCACATCGTCGACGAGGCCGACAACTTCCCGATCGAGTGCCGGCACGTGCTCGAAGTGCTCGGCAAGGTGTTCAAGACCGACGAGCAGTGCAAGGAGCAAGCGCTGTCCGACGCCGAGCGCCTCGCCGTTCATCAGCGAGACAGTGCTCCCGTGATGGCCGAGCTCCAGCGATGGATGCGCGCTGAGCTCGACGACAAACGCGTCGAGCCCAACTCCGGTCTCGGCGGCGCGTTCGAGTACCTGCTCAAGCGCTGGGACCAGCTGACGCTGTTCCTTCGCGTCCCAGGCGCGCCCCTGGAAAACAACATCTGTGAGCGCGCCCTCAAGATGGCAATCCGTCATCGCAACAACTCGCTGTTCTATCGCAGTCAGCGCGGCGCTCGCGTCGGCGACATCTACATGACGCTGATCTACACTGCCGAGCTGCACGGCGAGAACCCGTTCGAGTATCTCGTCGCGCTGTTCACCCATCCCGCCGACGTTGCCGCCGATCCCGCGGCGTGGCTGCCTTGGACGTTTCGCGCCACGCTCGCGCGCGCGTCGCCCCAAGCCGCGTAACGCGGTCTCACTCGATACGTCGCCTGTCGTGCGCAGCGCCAGCACGATCATGCACTCGTGGTCAACGCTGCCCGGACCCGCGGCCCGCGCGGGCCACCGAGCCCGTGTGCGCGGTGGCCCTGGCCGCTTCCTCCGCGGCAAGCGTGCGCGCCCGCGGCGCCAGCCGGCCTGTTCGCCGCAGTGACGTCCTCGGCAACAGGCCCGGCCCCTGCCGAGGGTATCAAGCCCAGACCGCTTCTTCACGCACCGGCACCGCAAGGACACGTGCGTGTCAGCATGGGCGCGAACGATATGACGCTCTACGTGGCCAACAAGAAAGTCGTTTGCCGTCCGGGGACCAAGATCAACGACGTCCTCGTTCCACTCGAGGGTCTACAGGACGACGAGATCTGGCACATGACCGCCTGGACCGAGCTTGCGCAGAAATTCCTCATCCTGCGGGGCTCGATGCTCCGCGAAAGCTTCCCCGTCTTCTGGCAGCTCGTGGGCGATCCGGAGGAGTTCAGATGTGCGGACTACGCCGAGCTCGGCCGGACGGTGTTTCGGCAGTTGCTCAAGCTCGACTTCAAAGCGTTTGCTCGTGGGCTAGCGAACGTCCAGCAG
>JBOGYW010000139.1:0-4661 GCA_050696815.1 Solirubrobacterales bacterium
AGGCCGACGAGTGCGTCGACCGCGTCACGGGTGTCGTAGTCGAACAGCCAGGTGAGGATGCCGTAGTAAGCCGCAACACCGAACAGCGCGAGGCCGACGACCAGCATTCCGGTCACGGCGCCGCCGCGGAAGGCCGCATCGAGCGCCGGCGGGATGCCGCCACGCGCCGCTTCGGCGACGCGGGAGTTCATCCGCACCGACACGTTCATGCCGATGTAGCCGGCGGCGGCCGATGAGACGCCACCGATGATGAATCCGATCGCGACCGACGGGCCGAGGTCCGGAAGCAGTGCGATGAGCGCCGCTACGACGATGCCGACGATGGCGATCGAGGAGTACTGACGGTTGAGGTACGCGCTCGCGCCTTCCTGGACCGCCTGCGAGATCTCTCGCATCTTTTCGTTACCTGGCGAGAGCTTCATCAGCGAACGGGTGTTGATCACCCCGTAGGCCACGGCGGCGAGCGCGCAAACGAGCGCCACCACTACGCCATGTTCGTTCAAAAAGTCAGTCAAGACTGGGACCTTTCATATCGGATTCTTCCCCAGCAAATTTCACAATTGGGGAGGGCTGCAAGGATGGAATGCAGAGATGAATAGCGCTCTCCCGCCTGGGCCGAGCGAAGTAATGCCAAACCCCCAGGAAAAGCGCGCGAGAGTCTATCGATCAAGCAGGCGAATGCGCGGTTGCGCCGTATGTTTGTGCCGTCTCCCGCACAACTGCGGCGAAATTCTCTTGCATGTCGCCGTCGAGTGCGCGGATCCGCTGCGTGGCGTTGCGTTCCGGGATTCGCGGATCGATCCCCAGTTCGCCGCGCGCCGGCGCCGTCCATTCGAGCAGCCGGTCGGCCGCGCCGGCGGCCGGATACTCCTCGCCGCGAGCGAGATCGATCAGCTTGCCGTCGAGGCCGAAGCGGATCGCGCGCCAGAGGTTTTCCTCGAGCATGCGGCCGGACTGCGGCGTGAACGGCACGCCTTCGTCGTACTCACGGGCGGCCTGGGCGACGCAGGCGGTGATCAGGCCCGCGAGCGCGGTGGAGTCATCCGCCGACGGCTGGGCGTCGCAGATCCGCACCTCGACCGTGCCGAAGCTGTGGTGCGGGCGCACCGACCACCACAGCTGCGTCGACTCGACAACCGAGTTGGTTCGCTTGAGAAACTCGACGAAATCAGCGTAGGTCCGCCAGTCGACGAAGGGATCGGGGATCCCGCAACGCGGGAACATCCGCGTGAAAAGCTGCGTACGCGCCGACGCGAGCCCGCTGTCGCGGCCCTCCGCGAAGGGCGAACTGGCGCTGATCGCGAGCAGCTCAGGCAGCACCTCACGTAGCCGGTCGCAGACCGCGATCGCACGATCCGCGCCCTTGATTCCGACGTGTACGTGCAGGCTGAAGGTGTTGTTGCGCCAGGCGACGTACTTCAGGCCGTCCTCGACGCGGTGGTAGTGCTCGGTGTCGATGATCCGCTGGTCCTGCCAGGGGCTCCATGGGTGCGCGCCGGTTGCGCCGAGCGCGACCCCGTGTGACGCCGCCAGCGCGAACAGCTTCTCGCGGTGCACCGCCTGCATCGCGACGGCGTGCGGGAAGTTCTCTCCGCGTCCGGAGCGGATCTCGATCTCGGACGAGATCAATTCACCCGCGACAGACAGCGCGAGATCGGCATCGGTCTGCGCGGCGTCGAAGAGATCGGGGAAACGCTGGACCAGCTCGAGCGACTCGCGATCGAGGATCTGGAACTCTTCTTCGATCCCGACCGTGAAATCGGTCGAGGTCTCGAACAGCTCGTACGCCTTTTCCATGTCGAGCGACATCGGTGAATTATTGCGTTGCGCGAAGCAGATCTTCGCGCGACCGGTCTACGCCAGGTAGAAGTAGAGGGCGTAGAGCAGGTCGACGGCCGGGCTGGAGGTGTGAACGGTGACCTCCTGCGGCACGTCGAGCAGTACGTCGGTGTAGTTGAAGATGATCGTTACGCCCGCGCCGACGAGGTCGTCGGCAACCTTCTGTGCCGCGCCCGCGGGGACCGCGATCACGCCGACGACGATGTCTTCGTCGATCACGGTCTGACGCAGCTCGTCGGCCGGCTGCACGGTGGCGTTGCCCGCCTTCGTGCCGACCTTCTTCTCGTCCGAATCGAATACGGCTTTGATCTCAAAGCCGTGGTCGGCGAAGACCTCCGAGCCGGCGATCGCCTTGCCGAGGTGGCCGGCGCCGAACAGCGCGATGTTGTACTTCGCGGCCGTGTGCAGGATCGAGCGGATCTGCTCGATCAGGAAATCGACGTTGTAGCCCACCCCGCGCTTGCCGAACTTGCCGAAGCCCGACAGGTCACGGCGGATCTGTGTCGGGTTGACGTGCGTGAAACGAGCCAGCTCCTGTGAACTGATCGTCTCTTTGTTCATCTTCTTCGCCTGCGTCAGCACCTGCAGGTAGCGCGAGAGGCGGGCGGCGACGCCGAGCGACAGCCGTTCGCCGTCGAGACCGGCCAGGAAGGCGTTCGCGCCCGCGGGCGGCGCGTCCGTCTTGGTGGATTCTGAGGGCGTCATCTGTGCAAGTCGTGTGGCCGGGGTGAACGGTCCGCGGCAACCTTAGTAACTATCCGTGCAGGCTCACGCAAACAAGTTGTCCAGTCGTCCATCGCGGAACTCGTCCAGACGGGCGACCTCCCGGCCGTCGAACTCGATCACTGGGATCAGCTCGAGGTAACGCCGGTGCAACTCGTCGTCGCGCTCGATGTCGATCAGTTCAAGATCAGCGGCGGCCGCGGCGGCAAGCGGCCGCAGTAGCGCCTCCGCCTCGTCGCAGAGGTGGCAGCCTGGGCGCATGAAGACAGTGACGACCGCGCTCACGCCGCTTGTTTACCCGATGGATACGCGTCGTAAGCAGCAAATTCCGGCGCGGCGACCGGCTGCAACTGCAGCGCGGCGGCGGCGATCATCGCGGCGTTGTCGGTGCAGAGCGTGCGCGGCGGCACCTTGACGGCGACGCCGAGCTCGGTCACCGAGTCGCGCAGCAGCGAGTTCGCTGCCACGCCGCCACCGATCGCGACCCGCTCGATGCCGGTGCGCTCGATCGCGTCGCGAATCCTGCCGACGAGCATGTCGACGACGGCCCGCTGGTACGAGGCGGCGAGGTCGGCCTTCCGCGCCTCGAACTCGGCCGGGTCCAGCTCGCGCAGCATGTAGAGCAGCGAGGTCTTGATGCCGCTGAAGCTGAAATCGAGCTCGCCGACGAAGGTGCGCGGGAAGTCGACCGCCTGCGGATCGCCGTCGCGCGCGAGCTTGTCGAGCGCCGCGCCGCCGGGGTAGCCGAGGCCGAGCAGTCGCGCGCCTTTGTCGAACGCCTCGCCGGCGGCGTCGTCCACCGTCTGGCCGAGCACTTCGTAGCCGTGCTTTTCGGTGACGCGCGCTAGAAAGGTGTGACCGCCGCTTGCGACGAGACAGAGGAACGGCGGCTCGAATGCCTCGGGCTGCAGGAAGTTGGCCGAGATGTGGCCCTGCAGGTGATCCACGGGGATCAGCGGCTTGCCGGCCGCGATCGCCAGCGCCTTCGCGTACGAGAAGCCGACCAGCAGCGCGCCGATCAGGCCGGGGCCACGGGTCACGGCGATCGCCTCGACATCGCCGAGCTCGGCGCCGGCCTCTCGTAAGGCGGCGAGCACGACATCATCGAGCAGCTCCAGATGGCGGCGCGAGGCGACCTCGGGTACGACTCCGCCGAACTGGTCGTGGTCCATCTGCGACGCGATCAGGTTCGCGCGAATCTCGCCGTCGCGCGTGACGACGGCGGCGCAGGTGTCGTCGCAGGAGGTCTCGATCGAGAGGATCACCGGTGGCCCTTCCACTCGGTGGGATTTGACGCGTTCGGCGGCATGAAGTTCGGGTCTGTGCTGCGCCACATGATCAGCGCGTCCTCGCGGTTGTCGGTGTAGTAGCCGGGGCGTGTGCCGGCCGAGCGAAAGCCGCAGCGCTCGTACATCGCGATCGCCGCGCCGTTGCTGACGCGTACCTCGAGCGTGTAGTGCGTGCGGTCGGTGTCGGCCAACCTGAAGACTTCCGCCATCAGCGCCTTCGCGATTCCACGACGCCGCATCGACGGGTCGACCGACACATTCATGATGTGCCAGACCTGCGCGTAGCGCGCCGCGATCAGGTAGCCCACGATCACGTCCTCCTCCGTCGCCGCCAGGCAGATGCTCGAGGCCTTCGAGAGTTCGAGTACGAACATCGCCGACGACCAAGGCGTCGGGAAAGACCGGTGTTCGATCTCCAGCGCGGCGGCGATGTCCTCGATCGCCATCTTGCGGATCTCGATCTGTGGCTCCGGACGGGCGTTCATGCGCCGACCTTCGTGGCCAGCCAGCTCTCGCGCGAGCTGACCTTCGCGTCGGGCGGGCGGATGTAGTTCGGAACGACATCGTCGACCGGCCGAGGCTGGGACTCCGCCGCCAGCGTGAGCAGTGCTTTGGCTCCGACGAGGTGGCGCGCGTCGCCTTCGCCGGCGACCTCCGCACCGGCCGCCGTCAGCTGCTCGGCCAACTTCACTGCGCCATCGCCGATCGCAAACGGTGAGTCAAGGCCCGCCGCGGCGGCCGCCGCGTCTTCCGCGCTGCCGACGCGGTCCTGGTCGTCGACGCGGAAGAAGAACTCGCGGCGCTTGGCGT
>JBOGYW010000140.1:0-4446 GCA_050696815.1 Solirubrobacterales bacterium
GTGCCGGACCCCTTCAAAGAGGGCCGCGAAGTGATCGTGACCGGCGAGGTCAAGAACGGCGCGCTCGTCGCGAAGCCCGGCTCGCTGATCACGAAGTGTCCTTCGAAGTTCAGCAACACCAGCAGCACCTCCTGAGCCGATGATCTTTGGCCGCGCATGCATCCTCGCCGCGTTCGCGGTCGCGATCTATGCGGCAGGCGCCGGTTTTTACGGCGCGCGCTCTGGCAAGCGAGAGTGGGCCGTCTCGGCGCGCTACGCGATCTACACGCTGCTGGCACTGGCGATCGCCTCCTTCGTGACGCTGGAGATCGCCTACCTCAGCTCCGACTTCCACTTCTACCTCGTCGCGCAGAACTCCAGCACGACGACGCCGACGTTTTACAAGGTCACGGCGGTCTGGTCCAGCCAGGCCGGTTCACTGCTGTTGTGGGTGACGGTGCTCGGCCTGTTCGCCAGCGGCGCGCTCTACGCCACACGCAACACGCACCGTGAGGTCGCGCCGTGGGCGACGGCGGTCCTCGGCGTGATCGCGACCTTCTTCCTGGCGCTGATGGTCTTCTTCCCGGACGCCAACCCGTTCCGCGCCGCCAACCCCGTGCCGATCGAGGGCAACGGACTCAGCCCGCTGCTGCGCCACCCGAGCATGATGTTCCACCCGCCGATGCTCTACAGCGGCTACGTCGGCTTCTCGATCCCGTTCGCATTTGCGATCGGCGCGCTGATCACGCGCCGCGTCGACGCCAGCTGGATCCGCTCGACGCGCAAGTTCTCGCTGCTCGCCTGGACCTTCCTGTCGATCGGCATCATGCTCGGCGCCCGCTGGTCGTACACCGAACTCGGCTGGGGCGGCTACTGGGGCTGGGACGCGGTGGAGAACGCTTCACTGCTGCCCTGGCTGGTCGGCACCGCTTTCATCCACTCGATCATGGTGCAGGAGCGCCGCGGCATGTTGAAGGTCTGGAACGTCAGTTTGATCACCGCCACCTTCACGCTCGCGATCCTCGGCACCTTCCTGGTGCGCAGCGGCATTCTCGAATCGATCCACGCCTTCGGCGAGTCCACCCTCGGTGTGCCGTTCCTGGTCTTCATCATCGTCATCGTCGTCGGCTCAAGCACGCTGATCGTCAGCCGCCTGCCCGACCTGCGCTCGGCCCACCGGCTCGACTCGCTGCTCTCGCGCGAGGCGATGTTCCTGCTCAACAACTTGCTTTTCGTCGGCCTTGCCTGCGTGGTCTTCTGGGGGACGTTCTTCCCGCTGATCTCCGAGGCGGTCACCGGCGAGAAGGCGAGCGTCGGACCGCCGTGGTTCGGCCAGTACGTCACGCCGCTCGCAATCCTGCTGGTGCTGGTCAGCGGCATCGGTCCGGTGATCCCGTGGCGGCGGATGAGCCGCGCCAGAGCCGTCGCACTGTTTCTCGCGCCTGGCATCGCGGCGGCGACGGCCGTGGTCGTCGTGGGACTGCTCGCGGGCGTGTTCAACAGCACTGGAGCGACTCTGATGTTCGCTGCCGCCGCTTTTTCGCTGACCGTGATGTTCCGTGAGTTCTACAGCGGCGCACGCGCTCGCCAATCGCTCGAGGGCGGCTCCTTGCCGCACGCGTTCGGCCGCCTCG
This sequence comes from Solirubrobacterales bacterium, assembly GCA_050696815.1. Taxonomy (GTDB): domain Bacteria; phylum Actinomycetota; class Thermoleophilia; order Solirubrobacterales; family JACPNS01; genus JACPNS01. The sequence continues at coordinate 1,614 of JBOGYW010000140.1, forward strand.
TCAACCGCAACCGCCGGCGCTACGGCGGCTACATCGTGCACATCGGCATCGCCACGCTGATGATCGGCGTCGCCGCTTCGTCGGCCTTCAACTCCAAGGTCGAGCGCTCGGTCAACGTCGGCCAGACGATCAAGGTCGGCGACTACGACGTGAAGTACGTGAAGGCGACCTCCGACGCACGCAACGAGCGCCTCAGCTTCGGCGCCGTGATGGCGGTCAGCAAGGACGGCAAGCCGGTCACGACGCTGTATCCCTCGCGCAACTATTACCCGCTGAACTCCGACAGCATGGGCCTGGTCGGGCGCTACTTCGGTGGCGAAGCGACCAGCGAGGTCGGCCTCGACGCCGGTGCGCGCCGCGACATCTGGGCCGCGATCCAGCCGGACCTGCGCCCGCTGAAGGCCGCGATCGCCGCCGGCAACAAGCTGCCGCAGATCAAGGACCGGCGCGTGCAGGCCGTCGTGATCACGGCGATCGTCGACTCGTACCCGCGCGCCGCCAAGAGCGCGACCGTGCTCGTGATCGTCAACCCGCTGGTCACCTGGATCTGGATCGGCGGCATCATCGTGCTGCTCGGCGCGATCACCGCGCTGTGGCCCGCGCCCGATGCCCTGCGCGCCCGCGTCTCATCGCTGGCCGCCGCCCGTGCCGCCGGCGCCGGACGGCGCAAGCCGGTCGAGGAGGGCGCATGACCGCGCTGCAGATCGTGCTCGTGCTGGTGATGGTCTCACTCGTCGTGACAGTGCTCGCCTACCCGATCGTGAAGGGCGTCGACGAGCCCGAAGCCGACGCCGTGCGCGCCGAGCTGGAGGACGCCAAGCAGGCGAAGTACCGCGAGATCCGCGACGCCGAGCTGGACTACCGCGCCGGCAAGCTGACCGAGGAGGAGTGGCACGAGACCGACCGCGAGCTGCGCCGCGAGGCGATGTTGATCCTTGGCAAGCTCGACGCCGGCGAAGCGCTGCCGCCGGAAGCCGAGAGTAAGCCCGGCTAGACTTTTCCGCCTATGGACGCAGTTCTCGCAATTCTCCAGCTGGTCGTGTCGATCGTTTTGATCTTCCTGATCCTTCTGCACTCGGGCAAAGACGCCGGTCTTTCGGGCGCATTCGGCGTTTCGCCGGGTAGCGGTCCGTTCGGTGGTGGCTCGCTGCTCGAGCGCAACCTTGACCGCTGGACGGTCGTGTTCGCCGTGATCTTCGTGCTGAACTCGATCCTGCTGTTGAAGGTTCTCTGACGCCGCGCGCGGCCCGCGCACTGGTCGTACAGCACGTCCCCTGGGAGGGACCACACACGATCGGCCGCGCGCTGCAAGCGGCCGGCATCGAGCTCGACATCCGCCGCCCACTCGACGGCGACCAACTTCCCGCGCTCGAAGACGTAGACGGGGCGGTCTTCATGGGCGGACCGATGAACGTCGACGAGACCGAGCGCCATCCCGGGCTGCTCGCCGAGCGAGAGTGGCTCGCGCAGGCGATCGAAGCGGATCTGCCTGTATTGGGCGTATGCCTCGGCAGCCAGCTGATCGCTCGTGCGCTCGGCGTCGAAGTGCGGCCGGGAAAGCGGCCCGAGATCGGTTGGGCACCGGTCGAGATCCACGAACCGAGCGATCCACTTGTGGCCGGCCTGGCGCCGTCGACACCCGTGCTGCACTGGCACGGCGACGTCTTCGATCTACCACCGGGCGCCACCCATTTGGCGTCGAGTGCGCGCACCCCTGTGCAGGGCTTTCGGGTCAGAAACGCCTGGGGCTTCCTGTTCCATGCCGAGGCCGACTCCCAGCTCGTCGATCTATGGCTGTTCGAACGCGCGATGCACGACGAAGCGGTCGCGGCGCTGGGGCACGACGGACCGAGCAAGATCGCCGCCGACGCCGTCACCCTCGAGCGGCGGGTGACGGCGTGTTCGACGGCGGGATTCGAGGCGTTCGCCGCACTGGTCGCGCGACGCGCAGACGCTGCTTAGCTGACGAGCACCAGCTTGTGGGCGCGTTGGCGTGAATAGAGCGCATCGTCGGCGCGCGTGACTAGATCGGTGGGTGAGGCATCGCCATCTTCTAGCTCCGCAACGCCGATGTTCACCTCCCAGTTCATCTTCTGGTCCGCCTCGAAGGCGTGTTCAAGTTTGCTGCGCAGGTCGATCAGCTCGTCGATGTGTGACTCGGGGCAGATCACTGCGAACTGGCCGGCGGCCGGGCGCGCAAGGATGTCGGTCGGGCGCAGTTCCAGACGCATCACCTGGGCGATGTGCCGCAACACCTCCGCGAGCTCGCCCTCGCTAACGGTCTCGGCGTGCTCGGCGAAACCGTCGAGCTCCAGCGCCATCATCCCGAGCGGGCTGCCGAAGCTCTTGGCGCGACGGAACTCCTCGCCGAACCGGCGGTCGAAGGCGTCGTGGTTGGCGAAGCCGGTCACCGGGTCCTCGGTCGCGAGCAGGTTGATCGCAGGCACGTTGCGGCGGTGAGCGCGCAGCCAGAGCGCGAATCCTGCGAGCGACGTCAGTGCGAGCGCGCCGATCAGCCCCAGCATCCAGTTCGGCACTTTGCCGACGGTGTTGGTGATGATCGAACTGCTGGTTTCGGGGGTCGCCTTGTCCTTGCTGTTCTTGGCACCCGAGCTAGCGGCGGCAGCGTGGGGGGAGTCTTTCTTCGCCGCCGCCGCTTTGCTCGAGCTGGCGGTCCCTGAACCAGAGCGTCCTTTGCCTGTTGATCCAGAGTTGGTGTGCGACTGCGTGTTGGTGGATGATCGTTTCGGGCTTGAATTCGATCGCACCTTCACCTTCGAGCCGTTGCTGCTCGCGGGTGTGCGTGAGACCGGCGCGCCGGTCACTTTCTGAT
>JBOGYW010000141.1:0-4294 GCA_050696815.1 Solirubrobacterales bacterium
CCGTGACGGTATGCAGGGGCCGGGCATGTCGCTCTCAGTCGAGGAGAAGGTCCGCGTCGCGCATGCGCTCGACGGACTTGGATTCCACTTCATCGAGGGCGGATTCCCGAGCAGCAACCCGAAGGAGATCGAGTTCTTCGAAGCGCTCGAGAACGAGCGCTTCGAGAACGTCGTCGTCGCGGCGTTCGGCATGACCCGTCGCAAGGACGTCAGCGCGGAGAACGACGAGGCGCTGCGCGTGCTTGTCGACTCGTTCGCGCCGGTCAGCACGATCGTCGGCAAGACCTGGTCGCTGCACCTTGAGAAGGTCACGAAAGTCAGCCGGGAAGAGAACCTGGCGATGATCGAAGACTCCGTCGCGTTCCTCGTCAAAGAGGGCAAGCGCGTGATCTACGACGCCGAGCACTTCTTTGACGGCTACCGCGACGACCGCGGATACGCGCTCGAATGCCTGAAGGCGGCGCTGGAGGGTGGCGCCGAAAACATCACGCTCTGCGACACCAACGGTGCGACGCTGCCGTCGCAGATCGCTGTCGCGGTCGCCGACGTAGTCGCACACGCGAGCGGACGCGCGGTCGTAGGCATCCACACGCACGACGACGCCGGCTGCGGCGTCGCCAACTCACTGGCGGCGGTCGAGGCGGGGGCGACCCACGTGCAGGGGACCGTCAACGGCTACGGCGAGCGCACCGGCAACGCCAATCTGATCACGATTCTGCCGAACCTCCAGCTGAAGATGGGCTTCGACTGCGTCGCGGCCGAAAATCTCGAGCACCTGACCGAGACGGCCCACCTGATCGACGAGATCTGCAACATGCAGCCGGACAACACCGCTCCGTACGTTGGCCTCGACGCATTCGCACACAAAGGCGGCATGCACGTCGCCGGCATGATCGAGGACCCGAGCACGTTCGAGCACATCGATCCAGCGCGGGTCGGCAACAGCCGCAACATCCTGATCTCCGAACTCTCGGGCAAGGGAACGGTGCAGGTGCGCGCCGCGGCGGCGGGAATCGAGCTCGACGCGGCGCAGGCCGCGAAGGTGATCGAGCGCGTCAAGGATCTCGAGTCCCAGGGCTACCACTTCGAGGCGGCCGACGCCTCTTTCGACCTTCTGATCCGCAAGGAGGCCGGCGGATACGAGCCGCTGTTCAAGCTCGAGAGCTGGCGCACGATCGCCGAAAAGCGCGAGGACGGCAAGGTCCAGACCGAGGCGACGATCAAGATCTGGGTCGACGGCGAGCGCTACGTGCGCACGGCGGAGGGCAACGGACCCGTCAATGCGCTTGACAAGGCGCTGCGTGACGCGATCGGTGAGACCTACCCGCACCTCAAAGACATCGACCTCGTGAACTTCAAGGTCCGCATACTCAACGAGACGAAGGGCACCGGCGCGGTCACACGCGTACTGCTCGACGCCTCCGATGGGCACAAGAGCTGGGGTGCGATCGGCGTCTCGGAGAACATCATCGAGGCCTCGTGGGAGGCGCTGGTCGACGCGCTCGAATTCGGCATGCAACCCGGCCAGGCCGACCACACGGCAACACGCGGCGCAGCGAAAGCGACCTCATCGTGAGTGACGCGCCACAGGCGATCGACCAGCTGCCGATGGCGCGGCCGGAGATCGGCGCGCGCGAACAGGAGCTGGTTGCGGAGGTACTGAGCAGCGGCGTGCTGTCGCTCGGGCCGATGCTGACGCGTTTCGAGAACGACTTTGGCGATTGGATCGGCGCGCCGCACGCGTCGGCGGTGTCGAGCGGCACGGCCGGACTGCATCTGGCGATTCGAGCCGCCGGAATCCAGCCGGGCGACGAGGTCGTGACGTCGCCACTCAGCTTTGTCGCGTCCGCGAACGTGCTGCTCTACGAGCAGGCGACGCCGGTCTTCGCCGACATCGATCCTGTGACACTCAACATTGATCCCGCAAAGGCGCGCGCGGCGGTCACGCCGAAATCAAGCGGCCTGCTGCCGGTTCACCTGTTCGGCTACCCGGCGGCGATCGATGAACTCGAATCCGTCGCCGCCGATCACGACCTGTGGATCGTGGAAGACGCCTGCGAAGCGCTTGGCGGCATCCACGCCGATGGCCGCCGCGTCGGCACGCGCGGTCACTACGCAGTGTTCGGCTTCTACCCGAACAAACAGCTTGCGACCGGTGAGGGCGGCATGGTGATCGCGCCGGACGCGGCCGGCAAGCAGCGGCTCGATAGCGAGCGCAATCAAGGCCGTGCGCCCGACATGGGCTGGCTCGACCACGAACGGCTTGGCTTCAACTACCGGCTCAGCGATGTGGCGGCGGCGATCGGCGTTGCGCAGCTCGAGAAGCTCGACGACATGCTCGCTCGCAGGGCGCAGATCGCGCATTGGTACGACGAGCGCATCGCGCAGATCGACGGCGTGACCGGCCCCTGCGCGGACACGGGCGGTGACACACGCGGTTGGTTCGTTTACGTGGTGCAGCTGCCGCCCGGCACCGATCGCGACGAAGTGATCCACGCGCTCAGGGCGGACGGTGTCGCCAGCAAGCCGTACATGCCGGTGATCCACCTGCAGCCCTTCTACCGCGAACGTTTCGGCTACGCGCCCGGCGACTTCCCCGTCGCCGAAGACATCGCCAGCCGCTCGCTTGCGTTGTCGTTCTTTCCCGCAATGACCGAGGCCGAGGTTGATCGTGCGGCCTCGGCGCTCGAACGCGCGCTGGCCTAGCCGCGCGCCGACTTAGGATTACGCGATGGCCCGCTTCGACGACCCGCAAGACGCTCTTTTCAAGGCGATCAACACCTCGCTCGGCTACGACCGGCGACTGTTCCCCGAAGACATCGAGGGATCGGTCGCGCACGCCGAAATGCTCGCGGCGCAGCACATCATCAGCGCCGAGGATCTCGAACAGATCAAGAACGGCATGGTGCAGGTTCGCAAGGAGCTGGAGTCCGGAGTTTTCGACTTCGAGGACGACGACGAGGACATCCATATGGCAATCGAACGGCGACTGACCGAGCTGGTCGGCGACGCGGGAGCCAAGCTGCACACGGCGCGGTCGCGCAACGACCAGGTTGCCACGGACGTCTCGCTCTATACGCGCCGCCGCGCGCAGGCCGCTGCGAAGAAGCTCGCGGACCTGATGGGCACGCTGCACGAACTCGCCAAGGCACACCGTGACTGGCCGATGCCGGGCTACACACATCTGCAACGTGCGCAGTCGGTCTACCTCGGACACCACTTGCTCGCTTACTTCTGGATGTTCAACCGTGACTACACGCGCTTCACGCAGGCCGCCGATGCCGCGAACGTACTGCCGCTCGGCGCCGGTGCGCTCGCAGGCGCAAACTTCGAGACCGACCGCGACTTGGTTGCAGACAAGCTCGGCTTCGCTTCGGTCGCGCCGAACTCGATGGACGCGGTCGCCAACCGCGACTTCGTCCTCGACTACCTGGCTGCGGCCGCGACGTGCGCGACACACCTGTCGCGACTAGGTGCCGAGATCGTGCTTTGGTCGAGCGAGGAGTTCGGCTTCGCCGAGGTTGCCGACGGTTTCGCCTCGGGTTCCAGCCTGATGCCGCAGAAGAAGAACCCCGATGCCGCGGAGTTGCTGCGCGGCAAAGCCCCGCGGGTGCTGGCGTCTTTGACGACGCTCCACGGTGTGATGCACGGTTTGCCGCTCACCTACAACAAAGACATGCAGGAAGACAAAGAGGCTTTGTTCGACGCCGTCGACACGCTCGAGCTCTGCCTCGACGCGGCGGATGGGATGCTCAAGGGCATCCAGTTCCGGCGCGATCGGATGGCAGAGGCGTCGGGCGACCAGATGCTCGCCGCGGTCGACATCGCGGACTTGTTGGTGCGCAAGGACGTGCCGTTCCGTGAGGCGCACGGGATCGTCGGATCGCTCGTGAAGTTCGCCGTCGACAACGACAAACAACTCGCTGAGTTGAGCGACGACGAGCTTGCCCAGTTCAGCGACAAGCTGGGCGATGACTACCGGGAGTTGCTCAGCGGCCACGGCTGGATCGAGAGCAAGGTTTCGCAGGGCGGCACCGCGAGCGGTTCGCTCGACCGTCAGTTTGAACTGGCCGCGGCGGCCCTCGAGGCGTGCGGCTGACCGCAGAGTTCTACGACCGTCCGGTCGTTGACGTCGCTCGCGACCTGATCGGTTGCACGCTTCTGCACGATGGTGTTGGCGGCAGGATCGTCGAGACCGAGGCCTACCACCCGAGCGAACCCGCAAGCCACGGATTCATCGGCGAGCGTGAGCGCACGACGGTTCTCTTCGGACCGCCCGGGTTCGCCTATGTCT
>JBOGYW010000142.1:0-4203 GCA_050696815.1 Solirubrobacterales bacterium
GGACAGAGCTTCCAGGAGGCCATCAGCAGCGGGAAGTTCCAGGGGATGATCTGCGCGCAGACGCCGACCGGCTCGCGGCGGGTGTAGACGAACATGTTCGGCGTCTCGACCGGGATCGTGCGGCCTTCGAGCTTGCTCGCCCAGCCCGCGTAGTAGCGCAGGTGGCGCACCGCGCCGGCGACGTCGACGATCTTCGCGATCTTCGCCGGCTTGCCGTTGTCGATCGATTCGAGCTCGGCCAGTTCCTGTGCGTTCTGCTCGATCAGGTCCGCGAGCTTGTTCATCAGTGCCGCGCGCTGGCCGCCGGAGAAGCTGCGCCACGGGCCTGAGTCGAACGCGGCGCGCGCGGCCGCGACCGCGCGGTCGACGTCGGCCGGCATAGCGCCGGCGACCGCGGCGATCAGGTCGCCGGTCGAGGGGTCGATCGTGTCGAACGTCGCGCCGTCACCGGGCGTCCATTCGTTGTTGATCAGGTGGCCGTGCGGGGCCGCCGCAACGAAATCGCGTGCGGCGTCGGAAAGCTGGTCGATCTGACTTGTGGTGGTAGCTGTGCTCATGAGCTCCACGATAGCGCTGCTGGCGTGGTGTCCAGTACGCCGACTAGTACGCGTAGAACCCGGCGCCCGCAGTACGGCCGCTGCGGCCCTCGGCGACCATTCGGCGCAGCAGCGGCGCTGCGCGGTAGCGGTCGCCGCCGACCTCGCGCTGCAGCGCGTCGAGCGTGGCCAAAACGTGGTCCGCGCCGATCTGGTCGCACCAGGTGAGCAGCCCGCGCGGGTAGTTGAGACCGAGCTGCACACCCTTGTCGATGTCGGTGGCGGTGCCGACGCCTTCCTGGGCGGCGAACGCCGCCTCGTTGATCAGCTGGCAGACGATCCGTCCGAGCACCAAGCCGGGCGCGTCGCCGACGTGGATCACGTGCTTGCCGATCGAGTGGAAGAAGTGCGCGGCGGCGGCGTCGGTTGCGTCGCTCGTGCCGTAGCCGCGCGTCAGCTCGACGGCGCGCAGCTCGCCGAGCGGCGGCAGCAGGTGGAAACCCGCGAAGTCGCGACCGTGGGCGGCCGCCGCCAGGCTGTTGCCCGCGCACAGCACGATGACCGGGGCAGTGACGTTCTCGAGCCCCTGGCCGGCGCCATTGATGCGCGCGTCCACGACGAGCGAGCGCGGGGTGTCCTGCGCGGCCGCGACGTCGTAGCCGGCGGCCTCGGCGAGCCGGCGGATCTGCGTCGCCACCTCGCCGGTGCCGAACACGTCGACTGCTCCGGAGGCGCTCTCCGGCTGTTGCGGCGCCGGATCGGCGGGGCGGTAGTCGCCCTGCTCCGGGTACTCGTAGTAGCCGGCCTTCGACTTGCGGCCGAGCCGGCCCGCGGCGACCATGCGCGCGGGGATGCCGCTCGGCTGCCAGCGCGGCTCGCCGTGGCCGAGCTCGAAGAACGAGCGCGAGATGTCGTAGCCGACGTCGATCCCGACCAGGTCGGAGAGCTCGAACGGTCCCATCCGGAAGCCGCCGCCCAGCCGCACGATGCGGTCGATCGACTCGTGGTCGGTGACGCGCTCCTGCAACAGCTTCAACGCCTCAAGCAGGAACGGACGGCTGACGCGGTTGACCAGGAAGCCCGGCCCGTCGCTGGCGTCGATCGGATCGCGGCCCATTCGTGCGGCGACCGCGCGGGTGGTGGCGAGTGCCGCCTCGCCGCTGGTCATGCCGGCGATCACCTCGACCAGCTTCATCACCGGCACCGGGTTGAAGAAGTGCATGCCGACGACGCGCTCGGGGTGAGGAATCGTCGACGCGATGGCGGTGACCGGCAGCGACGACGTGTTGGTCGCGAAGACGGTGCTCGGGTCGCACAGTTCCGCGAGCTTGCCGAAGAGGTCGCGCTTGACGTCGAGCCGTTCGGCGACGGCTTCGATCACGATGAAGCAGTCGGCGAGCTCCTCCAGGGAGTCGACCGGCTGGATGCGCGTGATCGCGCGCGAAGCGTCGCCTTCCTGCATTCGTCCGCGCTCAATCGCGCGATTCAGCAGTTCGTTGATTCGCCCGTGCGCGGCCGACGCGGCGCCCTCGGCGACGTCGAACAACCGCACCTCAAGGCCGCCGACCGCCGCAACCTGGGCGATGCCGCTGCCCATCGTGCCGGCGCCGACGACGCCGATCGGCTGATCGGGCAGCTGGACGCCGCCACTCACGTTTGCCGCCTCCACGTCAGCGGCCCTTGAAGTCGGCGCGGCGTTTCTCGATAAACGCCGCCATGCCTTCCTTGCGGTCCTCCGTGGCCATTGCGAGTTCGAACAGCCGGCGCTCGTGCGCCAGGCCGGCGGCAAGCGGCTCTTCGTCCGCTGCCTGTACTGCCTGCTTGCCCAGCCGCACCGCGATCGGTGGCCGGCGGGCGATCAATAGAGCAAGGTCCTCTGCCTTTTGCAGCCATTCGTCCTTCGGGACGACGTCGTTCACCAGCTGCAGGTCCTTCGCCTCCCAGGCGCTGATTCGACGGCCCGTCAGCACCAGCTCCATCGCCTTGTGCTTGCCGATGATCTTCGCCAGACGTTGGGTACCGCCGCCGCCCGGGATGATGCCGAGCGTGATCTCCGGCAGGCCGAACTCGGCCGTCTCCGAAGCGATCACGATGTCGCTCGCGAGCGTCAACTCGAACCCCGCGCCGAGCGCGTAGCCGGAGACGCCGGCGATGACCGGCTTGGTGCAACCTGCGACGACCTGGAAGATGCTGCGTCCACGTGCGAGTCCCATCGTTCCGACGAGATCGATCTCACTCATCATCTTGATGTCCGCACCGGCCGCAAACTGCTCGTCGCTGCCGTAGATCAAGATCGCGTGCACGTCGTCGTCGGCCTCGGCGGCCAATATCGCGTGCTCGAGCTCGGCGCGCATGTCCATGCGCAGCGCATTGCGCGCCTCGGGAAGATTCAGCTGAAGCGCGACGACGCCGTCGAACTCGCGGCGGATTACGAGAGGCTCGTCTGCCATCGGGCCAATCTAGACCATCGCGTTGATGCCGGTGTACGCGCGGCCGATGATCAGCTTCTGCACCTGCGACGTGCCTTCGTACAACGTCAGCACGCGCGCGTCGCGCAGGTAGCGCGCCGGCGGGTAGTCGTCCACGTAGCCGCTGCCGCCGTGCACCTGGATCGCGAGGTTCGCGCATTCGATGGCGGCCTCGGTCGCGTGCAGCTTGGCGATCGAAGTCTCCGTGGTGTTCGGCTGGCCCGTGTCCTTCAGGTAGGCCGCGCGCCACAGCAGGAAGCGCGACGCGTCGGCCTTCAAGACCATCTGGGCGATCATGTCCTGCACCAGCTGGAAGCCGCCGATCGGCTTGCCGAACTGCTCGCGCGTCTTCGCGTACTCGACCGAGCACTCGAGCGAGCCCTGGCAGATGCCGAGCGCGCCGGAGCCGACCGAAAAGCGCCCGCTTTCGAGCGCCGTCATCGCGACCTTGAAGCCCTGGCCGACCTCGCCGAGCATTGCGTCGTCGCCGACCTCGACGCCGTCGAGCGAGAGCTCGGCCGTGTCGGAGGCGTGCATGCCGAGTTTGTGCAGGATCTTCTGCGCCGTGAAGCCGGGCGCGTCGGTCGGAACAATGAAACAGGCCAGGCCCTTGTAGCCGAGCTCCGGGTCGGTCTGGGCGAAGATCAGCGCGTTCTTCGCGTAGTTACCGAGCGAGATGAACATCTTCTGGCCGCTGATCGACCAGCCGTTGTCGGTCTTCGTGGCTCGGGTCTTCTGGTTTGCGGCGTCGGAGCCCGTGTCAGGCTCGGTCAGACCGAAACAGGCAAGCGCAGTGCCGTCGCAGATGCCGGGCAGGTACTTCTGCTTCTGCTCCTCGGTGCCGAACTTGTAGATCGGCACGCCGCAGAGCGAAGTCGAAACGGAGATCACCGTGCGCGCGGCGGCGTCGGCCTTGCCGATCTCCTCGACGATCAATCCGTAGGTGCGGTAGTCGATGCCCTTGCCGCCGTACTCCTCGGGAAAGATCGGGCCCAGATAGCCCATCTCCGCGAGGCGCTTGACGATGTTGGTGTCGAACTTGCCTTCGTGGTCGTTCTTGGTCGCGACCGGGGCGATCTCTTTGGCGGCGAAGTCGCGGGCGGCTTCGCGGATCAGCTCCTGCTCGTCGGTAAGTGAGAAATCGATCATCGGCGCGAATCCTAATCGCTACTGCAAGCGACGTTCAATAGGCGTGCCAT
>JBOGYW010000143.1:0-4063 GCA_050696815.1 Solirubrobacterales bacterium
CCATCAACAGGTAACCGTGCACGAACAGACGCTGCGGCAGTTCGACGCCGGCCGCCATCAGCAGCGCCGGCCAGTAGACGGCGTGGAACTTGATGATGTCCTTCGCCATCACCTGCACGGTCGGCGGCCAGAACTCGTCGTGCAGGTCTTCGCCGTCGCGGCCGAAGGTCAGCGCCGTCCAGTAGTTGAGCAGCGCGTCGAACCAGACGTACATCACCTGGTCGGGCGCCCACGGCAGCGGCACGCCCCAACTGATCTTCGCGCGGCTGAGCGCCACATCGCGAAGACCGCTCTTGATGAAACTCAGCGCCTCGTTGAACTTGGCGCGCGGCAGAACCCAGTCGGGCCGCTCCTCGAACAGCTTCTCGAGCGGCTCTTGGAACGCCGAGAGCTTGAAGAACCAGCTGTCCTCGTGCTCGCGGTCGAGCGGAATCTTGTGGATCGGGCAGGTGTTGCCATCGCCGATCTCGTGCTCGCCCTTGAAGTCCGCGCAGCGCGGGCAGTACCAGCCTTCGTAAACCCCTTCATATACGTAGCCGTTCTCGTAGACCTGCTGCATGATCCGCTGAACCTCGGCCTTGTGGCGCTCGTCGCTGGTGCGGATGAAGAAGTCGTTGGTGACGTCGGTCGTGGCCGTCAACTCACGAAAACGCTGCGAGTTCTTGTCGGCGAGCTCCTGCGGCGTGGTGTTCTGCGCCTCGGCCGCGAGCGCGACCGGCTCACCGTGCTCGTCGGTGCCGGTGACGAAGAAGACGTGCTCGCCGCGCTGGCGCATGTGCCGGGCGAGCACGTCAGCGCCGATCGTCGAGTACGCGTGACCCAGATGCGGCTCGGCGTTGACGTAGTAGATCGGCGTTGTCACGTAGTAGGACACCCGCCGATCCTACCTTTGGGCTCTCCGGCTCCGCTCGTGCGCCGCCGCTGGGCAGTAGGTCGTCCCACCAGGTCCGCCGCCGCCGGCGCGCCAGCAGAGTGATGCCCGCGATTCCCGCGAGCGCCAGTGCGCCGAGCGGCAGGCGGCTCGAGTGCTGAGCTGGACGGACCGCCGCCGGCTCGGGCGCCGCGGCGCGGCCGGGAGTGGAGAGTCTGGCCAGCTCGGGCAAGGGGGGAGGAGCCACGCGCCCATTACCGGTAGACGCGTGGCTCTCACGCGCGCTGTCGCCCGCGGCACGGACCGGGTGCTCGGCGACGCTGTCTCCATACGCCGGCGCGTGAACGATGTTGGGCCGCGGCGCCTGCCTGCCGCGTGTGGCCGTGTGCCGGGGTACCGCGTCGGCCTCGACGTGTACCCGGGGAAGGCGGCCTGCGCGCGGCGCAGGAGCCGCGAGCCGCTCCGCGGGCGCGGCCGGCTTCGCGGCAGGCGGCCGTGTGACAGCGCGCGGTGTGAGCAGCGGCAGCGGGTCGACGTAAGCGCCGCCGGCCTCGAGCCGGACGCCGAAGTGCAGGTGCGGCTGTTCGGCTGAACGCTTGCCGGTTGCTCCGACCTCACCGATGCGTGCCCCGGCCGACACTTGTGCGCCGCGCGCGGTCCCAAGTGCACCGAGGTGCAGGTAGCTCACCAGATAGCGGCCACCGCGCACCGTCACCGTGAGGCCGCCGTCGGGCAGCTTGCCCGCAAAGGTCACGTCGCCGCCGATACTCGCTCGCACCGCGCTGCCGAGCGGCGCCGCGATGTCGATCCCACGGTGCTGGCCGCCCGCGTACGGGTCGTCGCCGTTCTTGTACGGCGTGATCACGTCGCCTTCTACCGGCCACGGCCAGCCGTCCGCTGCCTGCGCCGTCGGGGCAGTGGCCGCAAGTAAGAGGAGGCACAGCGCCGCCACGTGTTTTGTTCGCTCGATCATGGCGGCCACGCTAGGCGGCCGCGAGCGGGCTGTGGGGCGCGAAATCGCGCTTTTTACCGCTTCGTCAGTGAGTTTTTACGACGGCGTCACGGGCGTTGCTAAATCACATGAAGTTCAGCTGCCCGGCGAGTAGAGATCGTTCGCGCGCAAGCCGGTCAGTTCGGCGACGATCTTCGCCGCTTCACGTGGCTTGGCCCCCGACTTGGCGAGTCGGGCCACCGCGTCGACTGCCGCGTCCCGGCGCCGGTCTGCCAGCGCCGACTCCGGCGCCGCTCCGACCACGACGACGATCTCGCCCTTCACGTCGCCGCCACCGAAGTGCTCGGCCAGTTCGGCGGCGCTGCCACGCGCGATCTCTTCGTGCAGCTTCGTCAGTTCGCGGCAAACGGCGGTGGGCCGCTCGGGATCGACCGCGGTCAGCCGCGCCAGCGACTCGCCTAGTCGCTTCGGCGACTCGAAGGCCACCAGCGTCTCTTCCAGCGAAGCAAACAGCTCCTCGGCCTCGCCCGCCTTGCGTGGCAGGAACCCGCCGAAGCGCCAGTGGTCCGACGGCAGGCCGGCGGCGACCAGCGCCGCGAGCACCGCCGATGGCCCGGGCAGCACCTCGACCGGCAGGCCGGCGCCGATACAGGCCTGGACCAGCACGTACCCCGGGTCCGAAACCAACGGCATGCCGGCGTCTGAAACCAGCGCGACCTGCGCGCCGTCGGCCATCTTGCGCACGAGCTCGCTCGCGCGCTGGCGCTCGTTCTGCTCGTTGTAAGAGATCAGCTTGCCTGACACGCCGAAGCGTTCCAGCAGCTTGCCGGTACGGCGCGTGTCCTCGCAGGCGATCAGATCGGCTTGGCGCAGCTCGGTCAGCGTGCGCAGCGTCACGTCCTCCATGTTGCCGATCGGGGTCGGGCAGACGATCAGGCGTCCGGGCATCTCAATCTCCTTCCAAAGGCTCGTTGAGGCATTCGACGAAGGCCATTGCCGCCGCGCCGAGCATTCCGGCCTCGGCACCGAACTTCGCGGGCACGACTTCGGCGATCTCCTTGTTGGGCAAGAGTCCGCGTTCGGCCAGTGTGGCGCGCGCGGGATCCAGGAACAGGTCGCCGGCGGCAGCGGCGCCGCCGCCGATCACGATCGCCTCCGGGTTGAAGATGTTGCTGAGCGAAACAAGGCCGACACCGAGGTAGAAGCCGATCTTGTCGAGCACCTCGATCGCGTGCGCGTCGCCGTCATGTGCAAGTTCGGTGACGGTCGCGCCGGTCAGTTCGCGCCCCGCCGCCAGTTCGGCGCCGAGTCGCGACTCGGGATGCGCCTCCGCGATCGCCTGCGCCTCGCGCGCCATCGCGGTCCCGGAGATCATCGTCTCGAGGCAGCCGTGGTTGGGGCAGTTGCCCTGGCACGGCGGGCCGCTCGCCTCGACCGTCATGTGCCCAAGCTCCGCACCCGAGCCGGTCGCGCCGCGAAAGACCTTGCCGCCTAGAACGATGCCGCCGCCGACACCGGTGCCGAGCGTCAACAGCAGAACGTCGCTCTTGCCGCGCGCCGCGCCGAAGCGCTGCTCGGCGAGCGCGGCGACGTTGCCGTCGTTATCGATCGCCACCGGCAGGCCCAGCCGCTCGTGCATCAGGTCGCGGATCGGCACGTCGGCGATCGGCAGGTTGACGGCCATCACCGCGCGGCCCGACGCCTGGTCGATCAGGCAGGGAATGCCAAGCCCGACCGCCTCAATCGGCGCCTCGCCGTCGTTTTGCAGCTTCAATTCCTCTACGACTTCGACGAGCCGGTCAAGGATCTCGTTCTGGTCGGCGCCGCGCGAGAAGCGATGTGCGCGATGGTGCACGACGAGATCGCCGGAGACGACGCCGGCGGCGAGCTTCGTGCCACCGAGATCGATCCCGATGACGCGCCGGGAAGCCGCTTGGTCAGCCATTGTGCTGATGCTAATGCGGCAGGGAGCGGCCCTCGCACCCGGAAACCTTTACGCGCGTCAGTTGTTGTTACCGGTTGACGGCACAGAATGACCGAAGGCAAACTCCCCTACAAGACATATCGCGCGCGCAAACGTCCGTGGGACCGCTTCAAGCGCTCGTCCTTCGACGAGCTGCGCGGCCACGAGCCGAAGCCGGGCGAACCCGACTATCCGGCGCCGCCACCGGCGTCGTCGCGCGGCGACGCCCAGCCCGCGCCCGCGCCGCGCCGGCCAAGGCCGGGCCGCAGCGCACCCG
>JBOGYW010000144.1:0-4014 GCA_050696815.1 Solirubrobacterales bacterium
CTTCAACAGCCGCCAGCTGCACGGCTTCGAATAGTCCGGAGTCGATGTTCGTCTTCAGGCGCCAGTAGGTCGCGATCGCCGCGGCGTTGCCGACGACTGCGGCGACGCGCCAACCGGTCATGTTGTAGCCCTTCGACAGTGAGAAGACTTCGATACCGACGTCCTTTGCGCCGGGCGTCTCCAGGAAGCTCGGTGGGCGGTAGCCGTCGTATGACGTCTCGGTGTAGGAGGCGTCATGCACGACCAGCAGGTTGTTGGTCTTTGCGAACTCGACGACTTCCGCGAAGAAGCCGTCGGGCACGATCGCGCCGGTCGGGTTGTTCGGGTAGTTGATGAAGATCAGCTTCGCCTTCGCGAGCTTGTCGGCCGGGACCGCAGACAGGTCGGGCGCGAAGTCGCGCTCCGGCAGCAACGGCAGCAGCACCGGCTCGGCGCCGATCAGCAGCGGGCCGCCGGTGTAGACCGGGTATCCGGGGTCCGACGCGAGAGCAACGTCGCCTGGGTCGAGGAACGCGAGATTGAGATTGAAGATCGCCTCCTTCGCGCCGATCGCCGGCATCACCTCACTTTCCGCGTCGAGCGTCACGCCGAAACGGCGCGAGTAGAAGCCGGCGACGGCCCGGCGGAACTCTTCGCGACCGCGGTTCGACGGGTACTGGTGCGTGCTCGGATCGGCGACAGCCTGCTGCGCCGCGGCAACGACGTTGTGCGGTGTCGGCGTGTCCGGGTCGCCGATGCCGAGCGAGATCACGTCGATGCCGGCCGCCTTCTTCTCAGCGATCTTCTTCTCGAGTTCGGCGAACAGGTACGGCGGGATCTTCTCGAGGCGCTTGCTCGGCTGCATCAAATCTGCTCCAGTTCTGCGATGAATTCGGGGATCAGCACGCCGTCGAACACGGGCACGGCCCATCCGGTCAGTTTTATGTTCAAGTCTTCGTCGATCGCGACGGTCAGTTCGCCGCCGTCAAGCCGCACGGTGAGCGGACTCTTCGCACCGCGCAGATAGGCGGCAACCGCGGCGCCCGTTGCGCCGGTACCGGACGAAAGGGTCTCTCCCACGCCGCGTTCAAAGATCCTCGCAACGATCTCGTTGTCGCCGCGCTTCTGCCAGAACGACACGTTGGTGCGGTTCGGGAAGCGGTGGTCCTCTTCGAGGCCAGGACCGATGCGGCGAAGGTTGAGCGCCTCCAGGTCGGCGGCCTCACCGGGGATCTCGATCGCACACTGCGGGTTGCCGATCGAGACGTGCTGGAACTCCAGGTCGGTGAAGCCGACGACGATCGTGCCGCGGCCGTCTGCCGGCCCGCCGGGGAAATCTTTCGAGCTGACGGAGGCCTGCCCCATCTCCACCTCGCACTCGGTCTCGGAGATGATCTTCGGGCGAATGATGCCGGCCGCAGTGGAGACCGCGAACTCGTCCTGATCGGTCCTGCCGCAGCGGCGCAGGTACATCACAGCCTCGCGCACGCCGTTGCCGGAGAGTTCAGCCTCGGAGCCGTCAGGGTTGTAGATCCGGATGTGCGCGACGATCCCGGGATCGTCTGACGGTTCGATCAGCAGAATCCCGTCGGCACCGGCCCCGAAGTGGTAGCGGCAGATCTTCTCGATCCGCTTGGGCGTGAGCTCGAACGGAAGGTCGTCGCGCTCGACGATCATGTAGTCGTTGCCGAGGGCCTGCCACTTCTGAAACTTCACGTTCTGATCTCCATTCGGCGCGCCAGTCTAATCGGTCAACTGTTGCGCGATTTCCATCGCGATGTCGCCTGCCGACCGTCCCGTGACGTCGATCCGCGTTGCAGCAGGTAGCTTGCGCAGCCAGGTCAGCTGCCGCTTCGCGTAGCGCCGGGTGTTGGTCTTCATCGACTCGACGTCGCCTTCAAGCAACTCTCCGAATCCGAGCGCCTGACGGGCCGTGCGCCCGGCGATCGCGTCGGCGGAACGAACCTCGTCGGCCGCTCCAAGCGCAACCATCTCGTCGACGCGATCTTCGATTCTCGCGTAGAGCCGCTCACGGTCCATCACCAATGCGAAAAGGCGCGTCGGAACACGGACGTCTTCGGTCCACAGACGGTTTTCTTCGCGTTCGGCGCCACTTGCGCCCTGCTCAAGCGTTTCGAGCGCGCGGATCGTGCGACGCGAGTTGTTCGGGTCGATCGAAGCGGCCAGGTCGGGCTCCTCCGCCTGCAAACGGGCGTAGAGCGCCGCTTGCCCGTCTTGAGCGAGATCGGCCTCCAGGCGCTCTCTGACGCCCTCTGAAGGCGGTGGCAAAAGGTCCAGCTCGGTCAGTGCCGCGCGCAGATACAGCCCCGTGCCGCCGACAACGATCACGCGACGCCCCTCGGCGCGGAGTTCGTCGATCTCGGCATGCGCAAGCTTCGCGTGTTGTGCGACGTCATATGCGTCGCCGACCGAGATATGCCCGACCAGACGGTGGTCGAGTGCGGCGCGCTCTCCTGCGGTGACGGCGCCGGTGAGGACCGGCAGCTCGCGATAGACCTGCATCGAGTCGACCGAGACCGCGACCGGTCGCTCTCCGTTTTCGCGCAGCCGTTCGGCAAGCGCGATCGCAATCGATGTCTTGCCGAGTCCCGTCGGTCCGAACAGCGCGACGACGTCGTTCGCCATCAGGCGACGGCGCGTGCTAGCAACGTCTCGGCGCCGGCCAGTGTCTGCGACGTCGCCGCTTCAACCGTGACCATCGCCAGCTCGCCCGGCTGCGCCAGGCCACTGAAGTTCACGACCTTGTTGTGGCGCGAGCGCCCGCGGATCTTCGACGGATCTTTGCGTGAATGACCTTCTACGAGCACCTCCACGTCGCGCCCGATGAAGCGTTGTGCGCGCTCGTGAGCGTGATGCTGCACCCGTTCGACAAGCCGCTCCATGCGCTCGCGCTTGACCGAATGCGGAATCTGATCTTCGAACGTCGCCGCCTCCGTGCCGCGGCGCGGCGAGTAGACGAACGTGAAAGCCGAGTCAAAGCGCACCTCGTCGACTACTTCGAGCGTCTCGACGAAATCCTCTTCTGATTCGCCCGGGAACCCGACGATGATGTCGGTCGAAAGGGAGATGTCGGGAACGTACTCGCGGATCAACTGCACGCGGTCGAGAAAGCGCTCGCGGTTGTAGGTGCGGCGCATCTGCTTGAGCACGCGACTGGACCCAGACTGCAGCGGCAGATGGATGTGCTCACAGAGGCTCGGCAGCTCCGCGTGCGCCTCGATCACATCGAGCTTGATGTCCTTCGGATGCGGCGACGTGTAGCGAATGCGTTCGATGCCATCGATCGCGTCTATCTCGCGCAACAACTGCGCAAAGGTCAGTCGCTGCTCTTTCGGCAGCGAGCGTCCATACGAGTTGACGTTCTGCCCGAGCAACGTCACCTCCCGCACCCCGTCGGCAGCCATCACAGCAACATCCCTGATCACCTCATTGGGATCGCGGCTGACTTCGCGCCCACGCGTCGACGGAACGATGCAGTACGAACAGACCTCTTGGCAGCCGATCGAAATCTGAGTCCAACCAAAGAATTCCCGCTCACGCCGCGCCGGCAGATCCCCGGTAAACCCCTCGAACTCAAAGTACCCCTGAGCAGTCAGCGAATCGCTGTTGAGGAACTCGGCAAGCTTGTGCACCTGCCCAGGCCCAAAAGCCACGTCAACAAACGGAAACTGCTCAAAGACCTCTTCCTTAACGGATTGAGCCCAGCACCCGCCAACACCGATCACAGTTTCCGGCTTTCGCGTCTTGATCGCCTTCGCATTGCCAAGGTGCGCCGTGAACTTCGTATCCGCCGCCTCACGAATCGAGCAAGTATTGAAGAGGATCAGATCCGCCTGATCCTGTTCAGGCGACTCGTCGTATCCCAACGACTCAAGCATGCCTTTCATGCGCTCAGAGTCGTGCTCATTCATCTGGCACCCAAATGTCGTGACGTGATAAGTCGGCATGCCACCCAGGGTACTGACGCGCTGTGATTAGGGGGATCGGGAATCCTTGTTCAAGGACGTTGGCACC
>JBOGYW010000145.1:0-3997 GCA_050696815.1 Solirubrobacterales bacterium
TGAGGTCTGAGGGGCGAGCGTGTGCCCGACGTGGACAGCGACGACGGCGTGAACAGCGACGATGAGCGCAGACAGAGGCGTCTGCCAGGGCTCTCCGGATCCTGAACGCGCACGCCGAGCAGAGAAGATCAAATAATCAATTGTCCGAGAACCGGACAGACAATGGAATCATACTGTCCGAAAACCGGACGAAAGGCAATCCAGTATTCCTCGTCGAGAAGTGTCAGCGATGTCCCCGGTCTGAATGTCAGCGATGTCCCTGCTTGCACAAAAACCGCTACGCGCGGCAGCAATTCCAGAGATGGCGAGGGTGGCCTGATGGACAGTGGCGGGCCCGGGCCTCGCGACAGCGGGCAGGCATGCCTGCGCCACTGCCCACAGCCCGGTGCATCGCACGAGGCTCCGTTCCAAGATTTAAAATTCAGTCAGACGAAGAAAGGAGGGAGCGTGAAGTCCCGACAAGCGCACGACATGAGGAACGCTTCCGGCTGCGCGTCAGTCGGTAACCGGTTTCTCTGCCGCGCATCATGCACGGCGTCTACCGGGCGACGGGCTGCGTACGGGCTGCGTACGGGCTGCTTACGTCATTATCCCGAGCGCGTCGTTATCCCGAGGTGGTTGCCTGCGACCGTCGCTGCTTGCGACGGATCGCACAAGATAAGCGAGGCAACGATTGGGGGCGCACGCGCGTCGATCCGACGTGCCTCGCATTCCGACGCTGACACCGCGAGACGGCCGAGAGAAAGCGGTGATCGACGCTTGGCGCGTTGGTGGCCTGCAGTGGTCGACGATCGCCGTGTACCTCGGCTGGGTTCGCCGATGGCGTGCGCACTGCTGCGCTCACCGCATCGACGAGCTGCGTCACCTCACGCTCGCGGGCGTTGGGACATATACGGCGACGCTGATCGGCCCCCGCAAACGTCGACTCGTGGGGCGGGCCAGCGAGGCTGTCGCAGCCAATAGTCTGCACGGATGGGCGTGTGCGTTGCGGAAGCTGGGGGAAGCCGTGCCGAGCTGGCGGCCATCGCCGTCGGCACCAAGACTGCCAGCGTTACTCGAGGCGTATGCCGAGCATCGTCGAGCGCACCGGGGCGTCGCGCCGGTCACGATTCGTCACGATGTGGACGTCGCGAGCGGATTTCTCGCGAGCCTACGGGTGCGACACCGCTCGATCTCCGCGATGCGCATCGCCGACATCGACGCGTTCGTCGACAGCGCGCTCGACCGCTTCGCGCCGGCGACGGTCGCGGACCGCTGTAGCTCGCTACGCGCGTTCCTGCGGTTTCTCCGCTCGACGGGACGCCTGCGTCGAGATCTTGCGGACATCGTCGTCGGTCCGCGAGTTCGGGTCGGTTCTCGTCCGCCGCGTGCGCTGCCGTGGGCAGACGTTCGCCGGATCCTTCGCGCGATTCCACGTCGACGGCCGGCGGATGTTCGCGACTACGCAATGCTGTTGTTGCTCGCCAGTTACGGCATGGGTGCGAGCGAGGTCGCTCGACTTCGGCTCGACGACATCGACTGGCCCGCGAAGCTTCTACACGTTCGCAGGCAGAAGACCGGAGCACTGATCGAGTTGCCGCTCTTGCCGGCGGTCGGTCGCGCCGTCGCTGACTATCTCCGACGAGGCCCTCCGCGCCAGGAGACGGTGCGGGAGGTGTTCTTGACGATCGGGATGCCGCATCGCGCAGTCACCGCGGCCGCCGTCCGGCATCAGGTTCGCAAGTACGCCACCGCCGCCGGCATCCCCGCCGAGTTCCGCGGCGGGCACGTGTTCCGGCACAGCCACGCGACCCGGCAGATCGACCTCGGCGCGCGGCCCAAGATCGTGAGTGATATCCTCGGCCATCGCCGTCCGTCGTCGACGTCCGTGTACGTACGCGTCGCGATCCGGCGACTCCGCGGGCTGGCGTTGCCGGTGCCGCGATGACGAGGCGCTTCGAGAGTCCGCTGGCGTCCGCGTTGGAGGGCTTTCTTGAGTTCAAGCGACGACGCGGCTATCGATACAATCGATCCGAGTTCACGCTCCGCAACTTCGATCGCTTCGTCGCGGTGCGCGCAAAACAGGACGCGTCGTGGCAGCTCGACGAGGTCATCCTGGCGTGGCTGTCGAATCGTCCCGGACGTCGCGCCGTCAGCGTGTCCCAGGAGATGGCGGTGATCCGGCAGTTCTGGTCCTACGTTCGCCGGACACACCCCACGCGTTGTCGGCGCGAAGTGCGATGGCCGAGGTTGCCGACGAAGACAAACTTCGTCCCATATGTACTCACCGGCGTCGACGTTCGCGCACTGCTGCGGCTCGCGAGCGAGCTCGAACGCCCGCAATTCCGCAGCGCGCTCTATCGCGCCTTGCTGCTCGTGCTGTACTGCACGGGCCTGCGCATCGGCGAAGCCCTGCGGCTACGCATGACGGACGTTGACCTTCGTCGCCGCCTGTTCTTCGTCGAGGAATTCAAGGGCCGCGCGCGGTGGGTAACGTTTCATCGGTCGCTGGGTCGGGAGCTTGAGCAATACCTCCGAGCGCGCCGCGTGTTCGCTGGGGCCGAGCCCGCCGGCGCCGATCCATTCTTCCTCGCGACGGACCGAGGATTCTTGTCGCCGAAAGCGGCGGGCTACACGTTCAGCCGGATGTTCCGCATGGCCGGTCTCAAGCCAGAGGTCGGCCGCATCGGACCTCGGCCGTACGACCTGCGGCACACGTTCGCCGTGCACCGGCTCACGCGTTGGTATCGGCAGCGAGTCGACCTTCACGCGCGGCTCCCGTGGCTGTCGGCCTACCTCGGCCATGTAAATCTCCTCGGCACGGAGACCTACTTGACGGCGACGCCCGAGTTGCTCGCGCTCGCGGGCCGTCGCTTCCATCGCCGGTTCGTGGGAGCTCGTCGTCGATGAGGCGCCGATCTGACGACTTGCTCGCCCAGGTGGAGCGCTTCTTCCGCGACTACCTCGGCCGGATTCGTGGGGCGAGCAAGCACACCGTGCGCGCGTACGGCGACGCGCTTCGGCTGTTCTTCGTGTTCCTCGCTCGTCACCTCTCGAAGCCGATTGCGTCGCTCGGGCTCGATGATCTCCACGCCGACGCAGTGCTCGCGTTCCTCGACCACGCCGAGTCGGCGCGCGGCAACAGCGCGGCGACCCGCAATTGCCGGCTGGCGGCGATCCACAGCTTCGTCGATCACTTGTTGCGCCACGACGTTACCCGCGCGGAGCAGTGGGGCCGGATCCTCGCGATCCCGGCGAAGCGCGCGCGTCAGCGATTGGTGTCGTACCTCGAGCCAGACGAGGTACGCGCCGTGATCGCGCAGGTCCCAGCCGATACTTCGACAAGCGTCCGCGATCGCGCACTCCTGCTCCTGCTCTACAACACCGGTGCGCGCGTCGCAGAAGCACTCGCGGTGTGCCCGCGCGACATGCAGCTGCAAGGTTCTCGCCACGTTCGGCTGCGAGGCAAGGGCAACAAGGAACGGACGTGCCCGATCTGGACGGAGACGGCGACGGCGCTGCGGATGCTCGTCGCGGACAGCACCTCGCTCGACGCGCCGATCTTTCGCAACGCGCGGGGTGCGGCGCTCACACGGGACGGTGCCGCGTACGTCATCGCGAAGTATGCTCGGCGCGCCGCCGAGTCGACGCCCACGCTGCGCCGGCGACGGGTTACGCCCCACGTTCTCCGGCACAGCTGCGCGGTTGCGTTGCTCCAGGCAGGCGTCGACGTCACCGTGATCCGAGACTACCTGGGACACGTGAGCATCGCGACCACGAGTCGCTACCTCGCGACCAATCTTCAGATGAAGCGAGATGTCCTCTCAGCGTTCTGGAAACGCTCCGGCCTCGAGCGCGCGTCGGACCGTTGGCGCGCGTCACCGAAGCTGATCGCGTTTCTCCAGTCGCTGTGACCCCTGCACTTATCTGGAGTCGGCTCGGCGATCTCGGTTGCAGAAAGCTCGCTGCTGCCCGTTGACGCCATCTGCTCAGGATAACGACGTGCTCGGGATAATGC
>JBOGYW010000146.1:0-3924 GCA_050696815.1 Solirubrobacterales bacterium
CGCGGCCCGCTCGGTTCGCCCGTCGTCGTCGCTTTGCGGCGGCGGCCGTTGGGCGTGCGCGCAGCGCAGGCGACGCGATCCTGCTCGGGCTGGTCGGCTTCTTCGGCCTGTTCGTTCTGTGGGCGATGATCTCGGTGGTCTCGCCCGACCTGCCGACGCCGAGCGAGGCGCTGAGCGCGCTCGGCACGCTGCTGGCAACGCCGTTCCACGACAACGGTCCGAACGACAAGGGCATCGGCCTGCAGCTGCAGACCTCGCTGCAACGCGTCTTCATCGGCTTCGCACTGGCGGCGATCGTGGCCGTGCCGCTCGGCTTCGCGATGGGCGCAAGCCGCAAGGCTTGGATGGTCTTCAACCCGGTCGTGCAGCTGCTGCGGCCGGTCTCGCCGCTGGCGTGGTTTCCGCTCGGCCTGGTGGTGCTGAAGGCGGCGCCGGCGGCGGCGATCTTCGTGATCTTCATCACTTCGATCTGGCCGACCGTGCTGAACACAGCTTTCGGCGTGGCCTCGGTGCCCGACAGCCACAAGAACGTCGCGCGCGTTTTCCGCTTCAGCCGCTTCAAGTACGTGCGGCACGTGCTGTTGCCATACAGCCTGCCGTCGATCGTCACCGGCATGCGGATCTCGATGGGGATCGCCTGGATGGTGATCGTCGCCGCCGAGATGCTCAGCGGCGGTACCGGCATCGGCTTCTTCGTCTGGGACGCCTACAACGCGTCGAATCTCGCGAACGTGGCGGCGGCGATCTTCTTGATCGGCTTCGTCGGCATGGCGCTCGACTTTCTCTTCGGCCGGCTACAGGCCCGCGTCGAGTACATGGAGATGAGCTGATGGCGCTCGAGATCATGGACGTCCGTAAGACGTTCCACACCAAGGCCGGATCGCAGGAAGTGCTGCGCGGCATCGACCTGCAGATCGAGAAAGGTGAGTTCGTCTCGATCATCGGCCACAGCGGCTGTGGCAAATCCACCTTGCTCAACGTGATCGGCGGCCTCGAGAGTGCCGACAGCGGCAAGGTGCTGCTCGACGGCATCCGCGTGGAAGGGCCGGGTCCCGATCGCGCGATTGTGTTTCAGAACTACTCGCTGCTGCCATGGATGACGATCTACGAGAACGTCATCCAGGCGACCATGTCGTCGCGCCCTGACCGCTCGAATGCGGACAACAAGGCAACGGCCGAGAAGTACATCCGCAGCACCGGCCTGTGGCTGCACCGCGACAAAAAGCCGGGGGAGATCTCCGGCGGCATGCGCCAGCGCACGGCAGTCGCGCGCGCCTTCTCGGTTGGACCGAAGGTGTTGCTGCTCGACGAGCCGTTCGGCGCGCTCGACGCGCTGACGCGGTCGAACCTTCAGCAGCAGCTGATCGATCTCTGGACGAACGACGCCGGCACCGAGACCGTCGTGATGGTCACCCACGGCATCGACGAAGCGATCTTCCTCGCCGACCGGATCATCGTGATGGCGAACGCGCCGAAGCCGTCGGTCGCCGAGATCATCGAGATCAACCTGCCGCGTCCGCGCGACAAGGCCGAGATGGCCAAGGAGCCCGAGTACCAGCGCGTGCGCGAACGCCTTACCTACCTGCTCGAGCGCGAGTTGGTCGTGACCCCGCAAACGAAAGAGGAGGCCGCCTGATGCCCAACGTCGGACCGATGGAAATCATCGTCGTACTCGCCATTTTGCTGATCATCTTCGGACCAAAGCGCCTGCCCGAACTCGGCCGCGGCATCGGTGGCGGTATGCGCGAGTTCAAAGAGAACGTGACCGGTCAGGCGGAGCAGGAGCCCGTGAAAGTCGAGGCCGAGCTCTAGCTGGGAGACCGGGCGATGCGTGATGAAGAGATTGCTCCACTGCCACTGGAAAACGGCAAGCCGCGCGTACAGCGGCTGGTCGACGCCCTCGCGCCCGTACACCTGGAACTGGAACCCCCGGAACTCGACCCCTGGGCGATCTCAGTTGAAGGCCTGGTTGCCGAGCCGCGCGAGCTCACGCTCGACGATCTGCGGGCGATCGGCGAGCAGGACGTCTCGCGTGACTTTCACTGCGTCTGGGGCTGGAGCCGGCCGCGCGTCAATTGGAACGGCGTCCTCTCTGCCGCCGTGCTCGACGCGATCGGAGTCGACGACGCGGCCACCCATGTGCGCTTCGCAGCTGCCGACGGCCACTACGCCGCCTGCGTGCCGCTCGAGCAGGCACGCGACGGGCTGTTCGCACTCGAGCTGGAAGGCGAGCCGCTGCCGCGCGACCATGGCGGCCCGGTCCGCTGGCTGCAGCCGCACTACCTCTGGGGCTACAAGGGCGTCAAGTGGGTGGCGTCGATGACGCTGACCGATCACATGGACGCAGGCCCGTGGGAAACAAAAGTCGGCGACGTCGACGGCTTGGTGCCGCAGGGCATCACCGATCGCTTCGCCGCGCTCGAATCCGCGGAGGACGCCGAATGAGCGCCACCGAGATCGAAGTGAACACCGACGGCACGCTGCGGATGCTCGACGACGTCGTCGATGAGCGCCGCGTAAAGCTGCGCGACTGCCGCGACTGCAAGAACTTCGAGCGCGACGAGAGTGGGCTGAACTTCGGCTGGTGCAGCGCCCACAAGCAGTTCGTGAAGCTCTACCACCCGGCCGGCGAGTGGTTCTCGCAGTGCATCTTCAAAGGCCTGCGTCGCTACAAGGACCAGGAACTCGATCGCGGCGGCGTGCCGCGGATCGCGCCCGACGGCACGATCGTCCGCGCCGAGCCCCCAACCAGCGAGGAGACAGCGCAATGAGTGGTATCGCGGTGATCGGCGGCGGCATCGCCGCCCAAGCATTGATCGAGTCGCTACGCAAGGTCGATCGCGAAGTGCCCGTAACCCTCTACTGCGCCGAGTCGCACCTGCCGTACGACCGCGTGCGGCTGACCGAGCTGGTCGAGAAGGATGCGACGGTTGACGATCTGCGTCTGCGGCCTGACGACTGGTACGAGGACAACGCGATCGAGGTGATCACCGGCGCACGCGTCGAGGCGCTGGACAGCGCCGCGCGCACCGTCACCCACGACGGCGCCACGCGCAGGTTCGAGAAGGTCGTGCTGGCGACCGGCAGTGAGGCGCTGGTGCCGCCGATCGACGGCGTCGACCGCCAGGGAGTCTTTCTTTACCGTTACCCGACCGACTGCGAGATGATCACTGAGCACGGCGAGCCCGGCAAGCACGCCGCGGTGATCGGCGGCGGCCTGCTCGGCCTCGAAGCCGCCAAGGCGCTGGCCGCGCGCGGCTGCAAGGTCACGGTGGTCCACCTGATGGACCGGCTGATGGAGCGTCAACTCGACGCCGCCGCGGCCGATCTGCTGCTCGCGGCGATGAAGGAGCTCGACGTCGAGGTGCTGACCGAGCGCTCGACCGCGCAGATCACCGGCAACGGCAGCGTCGACGGCCTCGTGTTCGCCGACGGCGAGCGGCTCGACTGCGACTTCGTCGTCGTCAGCGTCGGCATCACGGCGCGCACCGACCTGGCGCGCGAGGCCGGCATCGAGGTGGAGCGCGGCATCGTCGTCGACGACGCGATGCAGACCTCGGCGCCCGGTGTCTATGCGGTCGGCGAGTGCGCGCAGCACAACGGCATCGTCTACGGCATCGTCGCGCCGATCTACGACCAGTGCGACGTGGCCGCCAAGGCGCTCACGCAAAGTGAAGCACCGCCCTACAGCGGATCGATCCCCAGCGCAAAGCTGAAGGTGATGGGCGTTGACCTGGTCTCGATCGGCGACGTCACGCAGGGCGAAACTGTGACCGCCAGCGACCCCGGCGGCCGGGTCTACCGCAAGCTCGCCGTCAGCGACGGCAAGCTCACCGGCGCGGTGCTGATGGGCGACACGCGCGGCTACGAGCTGCTGCTCGACATGGCGAAGACCGAGGCCGAGATCATCGACCCACTGGCGAC
>JBOGYW010000147.1:0-3918 GCA_050696815.1 Solirubrobacterales bacterium
TCCTTGGGGGACGGCGTGTCATCCGGGGGCTCAGTTTCCTGAGCCTCCGGGTGCAGGGCCGCGCGCAGACTGCTGGCCGACAGCTGGCAGAGCACGATCAGCAGCGGCAGCACCGGGATCAATAGGAGAATCCAAGCGATCTGGTCCTGCGCCGCCTCGAAGAGGGCGGCGACAACGAAAACGAGACAGGCCGCAAAGAAGCCGGTCGCGATCGCGATGATCAAGCGGCGGCGGCGCTCGTAGCGTTCGTTGGGGTCCATGGCGGGTTATTCCGCAGGCATCACATCTCGACCTGCAACGAAAAACTTACAGTTTCGTGGTATTTTTGTAGTACATAAATCAATACGCTGGCCACGTGAGGATCAGACACACGCGTTCGGCAACCAAACATCGCGTCTCGCGACAGCGCTCGCGCTACGTGGTTGAGTACAACTTTGAATGGTTCGAGTTTGGCGACCCACCCCTGTTGAACCGGAGCCGGAGACTGTTGTTTCTTGGAGACGATGCAGATGGCAACGCCGTCGAAGTAATCGCGGTTGTGCTCTCCCAAGATGATTTGCTCGTGATTCACGCGATGCCGTTGAGAAACAAGTTCCGCGAACGCTACGAGGAGGCAAAATGGCAAGACCAAGGCTGAAAGACGGCAGAGTCGTGACTCGCAAGCTCGCCAAAGAACTTGCCCGCGAAGCAGAAGAAACCGACTGGGACCTTTCGAAAGCCATAAGACACGGTCGCGGTCGCCCTCCGCTGGGCGAATCCGGCACGTCACCCCGACTTCAACTGCGAATCGACCAAGAGCTCGCCGACCGTCTTAGCGCCAGGGCCAAGCGCGAAGGCCGGACTGTCAGCGAAGTCGCGCGGAACATCCTCCGCGATTCACTCGCATAGCTTGGGTCAGTTGCGCCGGTAGGCCTTGATGAGCTGGTAGATCACGAAGCCAATCACAACGATGGCGACCGTCGTATCGAAGTTGTCCGCTCGTTACTCGTAGAGCACTTGCTCATCGGTGAAGAACGCAGTGCGGCCGGCCACCTTTGCGGTCTGTATCTCGGCACCGGTCGGTGAAGTCTTCCGCTTCGGATCGTGCACTTCCGCCATTCGCGCTTCGCGGTAACCAGAGGGGTTCTCAAGCGCGCCGACACGTTTGACGCCTTCGTTGAGGACCTCGTGGATCGTCGTGGCGAGCTTCTCCACCACTTTGTCCGGCAGCGCTCCGACCTTCGACTGCGGCGCGATCTTCGCGGCCCAGAGGATCTCGTCGGAGTTCGCGTTGCCGATGCCCATGATCTGGTCCTGGTCCATCAGGAAGGCCTTTATGTTCGCGCGTGGCGACGCGGCGAAACGTTTGCGTAGAAAGTAGGCGTCGACGTTTTCCGAGAGCGCGTCTGGCGCGGTCGGCGGCGGCGGGTTGTGCTTGAACTTCGCGAAGCCGGCACGGTCGGTGACGTAGAGCGTCTTGTCGTTGTCGAATTCGAAGGTGCCGACGACGCGCTCGGGCGGGTCGTCTTCGGCCGGCACGATCTTGAAGCGGCCGGCAATCATCAGGTGCACACCGAGCGAATCGCCGTCTTTGAACCTGAAGACGAGCTCTTTGCCGGTGCGGTCGATCGCGTCGAGCTGGTGCCCTTCGATCCCGGCGGAGACGGTCGCCACGGGGGCATTGACCTTTTTCTCTCGCGAAACCGCGAACTTCTTCAGAGACGCACCGTTGAAAGCTGCGTCGACCCAGTCGCGGTAGGCCTGCATTTCCGGCAGTTCGGGCATCTCCGCGAACACTACCGGCGCAAAAGGAATGGAGACGGCGGGAATTGAACCCGCGTCCGCGATTGCGTGGGATAGAGCGTCTACGAGCGTGTCCGGCGTTCTGAATCTCGCTCCGCGATAGCCAGGCCGGCCGGGTCACGCGAAACCAGTCTCTGAAAAGGTCCCCTGGCGCCAGAGACGCGCGCTTCGGGCAAGCCTGTTAGCTGATACCGGCGATCCGCCCCACAGGCAAGGGAGGGCCGATAGCTCATCTAATTACTTAGACGAGCGCGTACTCGTGAGAGTCCGCAGTTATGGTTTTGCCCGGTGTTTTACGAGGCCTCCAGGCAACCTCGGCTCGCAACTCCACCCACGGATTCAACCACGTCGAAACCTGGCGTCCCCAGGGATGTAGATGCTTATTCAGTTGTCCTACCGATTCGAGTTTAGGTCGATCCGGCCTTAGAATCTACATATGCGCACCGCTCGAGGCCTGTTCTGGATCGCCGCCGTCGTGCTGATCTTCGTGTCGCTCCTCAGCGGCTTCTCGATCGGCATGTTCATCGCGCCGTTCGCCGCGTCGGCGCTGGTCGCGGCAGCCTTAATCGACGCCCGGATCGGCGAAACCACGGCAGGCAGTCGAATCATCGGAATCACCTTTTCGCTGCTCCTGATGGCGCTGTTCAGCGCGTACACGATCAGCCTGCTCGACGGCGATGCGCCGAATTGGATGCTCCTCTGGTCCTCTCTGGCCCTCGGCGCGACGATCGCAACCGTTGTCCAAATCTGCAGCTGGATCCACGCGAATCGCCGCCACGCGGCCGTCTGATCCTTCCTCATTTGTTGTATTCAGCCGAATCGTCTAAGGGTTTTGGTTGTTCTACCGATGTATGGATGCATCCCCCCTCTAAGTGACTGAACGGTGACTTGTGACATATGTCGCACGCCGTCGGGCTAAAGAGATACGGTGCATGAACAAGGCACTTTTTCGCGAACTAACAGATGTGGATCGCTGCATCAGCGGGTTTACGAATCAGTAAGCAATAGAAACGCCTGGACTTCTGCTGGGGAGCGATTTGCGGGCGCGAACGGAGGAAACCTAAATGATTCATCCAAGGGCTAAGAGCCTTCGGTTGTGTTTGGCACTCGTTGTGGTCGCCGCGGTCGCGGTGGTCGCTCCGTCAGTTGCTTCCGCGTCAATTACGGCGGCGGCATCGACGACTTACGGATCGACAGTTCCGGGAGCTCACACGGACTACACGATCCGACAGGACTTCACTTACGACGCCAACGGACCTGAGCCGACCGGCATCACCGGCGCAGGCCAGGACCTGAAGAAGTGGATCGTCGACTCGCCGGCAGGACTCGCTGGTAACCCCAACGCGATTCCGTACGCCGACCGCTGCGACCCCGCTGCCTTCGACCCGACGCCGGCACCTGCGGCCGCGTACAACACATTTTTCACCGGCGCATGCCCGGATTCCGCGCAGGTCGGCGTCGCTGACGTCTATCTCGTGAACGACGCGCAGAGCGGAACCTGCCCTGCCGCGCCGATCCAGTGCCTGGCTGCAGGCTTCGACATGTATCTGCTGGGCAGCCCGCTGCACGGCAAGATCTACCTGCTGAAGACCACTCCGGAAGTTCCGACGACCCTGGGCACGCTGTTCACATCAGCCTCGTACCAGAACTTCGACTTCTCGGGATTCGGCGGCAACGTCTGCACGACCGCGCCGACGCCGTGCCCAATCCAGCCGAAGACCAAGAGCGTTCTCGCTCCGGTCACATCCGGCGCTGACGGTGACTTCCGAATCCGTACGATCCCGGCCGACTACAGCAACCCGCCGATCGCGATCCTTCCGACCGTGTACGGCCACGCCGCGCTTCCGAGCGGCACACCGCTGCACATTCGTCGCATCGACCAGCACCTCTACGGCAAGGTCGACCCGAACGAGACTCCGGGCGACAACACGGACGACGTTCCGTTCCTGACGATGCCCACACGCTGTGACTCGTGGGACTCGTTCTCGTACGCCTTCGCCTGGAACGGCGGCGGCGGTGCGTTGGCGATGGACCCGAACAACCCGGGCGACAACACGTATGTGAAGTCGGCGGCCGACTCGGTCACCCCGGACTGCTCGAGCAAGCCGCCGCTCAACGCGACGGTCAACGCCACAC
>JBOGYW010000148.1:0-3904 GCA_050696815.1 Solirubrobacterales bacterium
GTATGCTGGGAGCGTTTCGACGTCGCGTCGTCCGACGTGGACGACGTGCCCGACGTGGTCGCTCCGCGCTTCGTCGCCAGAGTGAAACAAGTCCTAGGCACTGGGCACTAGGCGATAGACACTAGACCATTCGGAACGAAGGGCCGCGGCTCTACGTCCATTCTTGTCCAAGGCGGTGCGCAATGCCGGCGATGCTGTTCGTGCGATACTTGGACGGGCAATCACCATTTTCGACGACCAAGCACAGGTCCGAGTTCATGGCCGCGGCATTCGGCGTGCTCATCGTCCTACTCTGTTCCTTCTCTCCTGACCGAACCGCGGTATCTATTGCCGCGCGGCGAACCTGGAATCAACCGCCCGATGCAGGATCGCATCGTGCAGGTCGCGTTGTCGGACGAATCAGCGCCACGAACGGGCGACCGGTCTTGTTGGCACGCATCACCGTCGATGGCTACACACGCGAGGGTGTCACCGATCAGGCTGGGGCGTTCGTGCTGGACAGCGTACCTGCGGGAACACAGATGCTCCACGTGCGCGCGATTGGCTACGCTCCGCGTGATACATCGGTCCTTGTTGTGGACGGCGCTTCCACCACGGTCAACGTGACGCTCGATCCAATCGCGGCCCTGCCGGGGGTCACAACTCTGGGCGTGGTCGAATCCGAGCGCCTTGCGGACTTTCTCCGTGCAAAGAAGGCGAGCAGCACTGGAGCATACTTCGTCCAACCGGCGGAGATTGAAGGCCATCGGGCGCAGCAGACCGTCTGCCAACTGATCGGGGGCCTTCCTCGAATTGGACACTGTCGCCCGGTCCCGGCGCGAGGGATGTCGAAGATCACCATCCCCCTTTGCGACCGGAAAGAAGGATTCATCTTGAACGGCGAAGCCGTGCGATTGAACTTCGACGACATCGATCCGAGCGTTATCCTCGGAGTGGCGGTCGCTTCGACCGAGGACCGACTCGGAAGCCGCTACGGAAGCCTCGCGCGCGCGCTGCATCTGTGCCCGGTGGTCGTTTGGACGCGCTAGGCGCTAGGCACCGGGCGCAAGAAACAATCGGGATAGGGAGTAGGAGAGAGTAGCTCTCCTACTTCCCTCCCACACCACCGGACATGCGGGTCCGCATCCGGCGGTTCAGAGTGTTGAGGTTAGCCGGGCAAGCCGGGGCACTCCGAGCCGATCGAAGTAACTCCCCGGCAGAGCCGTATGCAGCGCGCTGAGAGTCGAAGCCCGCCACCAGCGTCGGCCGTGTCCGCCGCCTTGTTGCACGAGCCACTCGGGGAGCCCCCGAGCCCGCAGCGCGCGACGAGACGTGCGGCCATGCCGCCACTGTTTGAGTTGCAACGCTCGCAGTCGGCGGTGAATCCAGCCATCCAACGCGCGAAAGATCTGCGGCATTTCCGCGAGGTGAAAATATTGCTTCCATCCACGCAGATAGCTCCGTAAATCCCTCGCGACTTGTGTCAGGCTGCGCCCCCCGCTCCGACGTGTGATCTGTCGGACCTGATGCTTCAGCTCTTCAAGGGCCTTGGCGGCAACGCGGTATCGGACCGTGCCATCCCGAGCGACGGCGAAACTGTAGCCAAGGAATTTTCGATCCCACGCCAGCGCCACCGCGCTCTTCGCTTCGTTGATTCGCAGCCGCAGCTTCGCGTACAGCACCCGCAACAGGGCCAGCACGTCCTCGCCCGCTCGCCGTGACTGCACATACACGTTGCAGTCGTCTGCGTAGCGTGCAAAGCGGTGCCCGCGTTGCTCCAACTCCTTATCGACGTCGTCTAAGAGCACGTTCGCCAACAGCGGCGAGAGCGGCCCGCCTTGCGGCGTGCCTTCGTGCCGCTCCATCACCACCCCGTTCACCATGATGCCGGCGACGAGATAGCGACGAATCAATCCCAACACCCGTGGGTCGTCGATCCGATTCTGCAATTTCCCCATGAGCACATCGTGATTGACGCGGTCGAAGAACTTCTCTAAGTCCACGTCCACCACCCACTGCCGTCCCCCCTGGAGATACCGCTGCGCCGCCCGCACACCATCGTGCGCACGTCGCCCCGGACGAAAGCCGTGGCTGTGCTTCGAAAACGTCGGATCGAAGATCGGTTGCAGCACTTGCAACAGCAGTTGCTGCACGAATCGGTCGAGCACCGTCGGAATGCCGAGCCCGCGCACGCCGCCGTCGCTCTTCGGAATCTCCCGTCGCTTCACGGCGCTCGGCTGGTAGCCGCCCGCGAGCAGTTGCTCACGAATCACGGCCCAGTGTTCGCGCAGATACGGCTCCAGTTGATCGACCGTCATCCCGTCGATGCCGGGACTGCCCTTGTTGCGCCGCACGCGCTGGAACGCCGCCATCGCGTTCTCGCGCGCCACCGCTTGTTCCATGAGATCGCTCATCGACAAGCGCGTGGCTCCTGAGCGTTCGGTGTCGTGCGTCGCCCGTCCGGCTTCACCGCTCTGCGTCGCAGACGAGGAGTCACCCCATCCACGTGGCAGGAGCTCTGAGCACTCCAACTGCTCGGACTTCTGGTGCATGGCCTTTCCACGGCGCACAGTCGTTTCGCTCTCCTCTCTGTTTGGCCCTTCGCATCGAGGCGGTCCGACCTACCCGAAGCTCTCCGCTACTATGGCCGCTGCTGACTTCTCGCACCGGTGCGGCACCGTCGCCCTTTCAAGCGTGAAGCGAGACCTCCCCAGGTAAGACTCATCGACTGTCCCTGCACGAGCGCCGGATTTACGAGTGCGTCGTCTCGGTCGCAGTGAGCTTCGCGGTATCCTGCCCGCTCGCCCCGCCGCCCTCGCCTTCTATCCGGTTGCTGTTCGTCGCCCCACAGGTCACGCTCGCTGCTGCTTTCGGCGAGTCTCTCGCGATTCCCGCCTTGCAGTTCGCTCGGGTCGTTGCGACCAACTTCCCAGAGGACTTCCACCTCCAAGTCGATGTTCATGCTGGGCACACAGGATTGCGAATGCTTCGCATTCGCTCTGGTTTTGATTCGCCTAGACCTGAACTGGGGCCTGATGCGTCAGGAGCGGCGACTGAGTCGGAGTCGCGCAGTTAGGAAGAATGAGAGCGGTGAAGTTGTCCGCATCTCAAAGGCGCGCGTTCGTGGCCGGGGCCTAGTGCAGAATTGAGGTCGGTGGGATCGAAGGAGGATTGTCGAGCAGAGCAATAAGGTGCCGTTCACGGTCGCGTACTTTCGCCATGCCCAGGTACAGGCTGAAGAGACGGAATTCTTCGTCGTCGTGATCGGGATACTCTCTAAGAAAGTCTTCTGAACTGACGATTCGGCGTGGCGTGCGCCGTATTAGGCGAACAACATCTGTATCTTGGCCGGTGTTGATCAGGGCTACGTGCCACGCTCCCTCTTTCACATACGCATCAAGGGCAAATTCCCTCCACGTTTCTGCTCTGACCTCCTGCCGTCGTCCGTCAGCTAGGTCAAGCATCACCAAGAAAGTTCCCTTCTGGAGAGGGTTTGTTAAGACCCAATTCGCAATCCGGCTCAAATGTGAAAGGCACGTGCTTTCCGCATTCTGTGCGACTGTCTGTGCAAGCACGCGACGGCCGAAGGGGCTGAGAAACGCCATACGAACAATCGCGTCACTTAGTTCAGATTCCGGCCCGGACAGGTAGCCGTTGCTTGATTCAATCGTGCGCGCCCACTCGCGAAGTCTCTTCTGCCATCGCTCGCTGACGTGATAGTCAGCGAACATGTTGCGCTTCGGTTCGACGTCCAGGAAACGAGTTTTGGCCTTGACTACCGCGAGGTGCTGCGGATCGTTGTCCGAGATTTGCTCGTAACCTGTTCGCGAAATCTTCTTCAGCGCGTTGCGCTCATCAGACGTCAGCCTGGAAAGCTGGCGCTGGAAGTCATCATCGTCTTCGGTCGCTGTATGCGTGGTTCGAT
>JBOGYW010000149.1:0-3897 GCA_050696815.1 Solirubrobacterales bacterium
GCCCGGGTTCGCCTATGTCTACTTCAGCTATGGAGTGCATTCGCTCTTCAACTGCGTCTGTGAACCCGACGGCGTGGGGGCGGGGGTGTTGATCCGCGCGCTCGAACCGACCGACGGAATCGAGACGATGCGCAAGCGGCGGAGCGTCACGCGAGACCGGGACCTCTGTTCGGGGCCGGGGAAGCTGGCGCAGGCGCTTGGGATCGATCTCTCCGACAACGGAACGTCTCTGACGCGCGGTGCGATCGGTATCTACGCCCCTGCGCAAGACGCGCCGGCATTCGACATCGAGGTCAGCCGGCGAATCGGCATCAGCAAAGCAACAGAGCTCGACTGGCGGTTCTACGCCAAGTCGAACGAGCACGTCTCGAAGCTGCGCTAGCCGGGCGCTACGGCGCCGCCGTTGTCGTTGCCACCACCGTTGCCGCCACCCGGGTCGGGCGTGGTCGGCTTCTGCGGCGCCGGAGCCTGAGCCGGCTGCTTGGCCGGAGTCTTCTCACGCTGTTTGGACGGGGTCTTGTCATTGCCACCACCGTCGCCACCACCGGTCGAGCCGGAGTCTCCCTCATAGGGACCGCTCTGTTCGACCGTCGTCGGATCGGTTGTCTCCGCGGTCGAGCCCTTACCGGCTTTGTGAGCGGCTTGGATCGCGATCGCGTTGAGCATGAAGTTGTGCCAGATCAGCGCCGGGTACGTGCCTCCAGCCACCGGCTGGCCGCCGAACTCGGTCAGCATCGGCTTGACGGAGTCGGGGTAACCGACCCAGATCGCGACGGTCAGCTCGTCGTTGAAACCGACGAACCAGGCGTCGCCGTAGTTCTCTGTCGTGCCTGTCTTGCCGGCGGCGAAGCCACCGATCGCGGCCTTCTTGCCGGTGCCGCTCGAGACGACCGATGCGAGGGCCAGCTTTGCGTCCTGGCCGACCTTCGCCGAAAAAACGCGGTCGTAGTCGGTGTGGTCGCGCTGTCGGCGGAAGATCTTGCCGTTCTGTACGACCTTGTCGATCGCGACCGGACTGTTGTCATCTGGCGCTAGCGTGCCGACCGGCTTGCGGCCGTCGTTTGCGATTGTGGTGTAGGCATAGGCCATTTCGAGCGGTGTGACGCCGAGCGTCAGACCACCGAGGATCATCGCGGTGTTCTTCGAGATCGGCGTTGTGATGCCCATCTGGTGCGCGGTGCGCGCAATCCGGCGCACGCCGACCTTCCAGCCCATCCGCACGTAGGCGGTGTTGTCGGAAGTCGTGGTGGCGCCGAGCAGGCTGATCGCGCCGGCGTAGCTGTCGCCGTAGTTCTTGATCGAGACGGCATTGGCCTTGTCCTCAATCTTCGAGGACTGCAGTGTGTAGCCGAGGTCGTATCCCTTCTGTAACGCGGAGACGAGCGTGAATGGCTTGAATGACGATCCCGGCTGGCGGTGGCCCTGCGTCGCCAGATTGAACGGTGTCTTGTTGTAGTCGAAGCCGCCGACCAGCGCGCGAACCTTGCCGGTCTTGTTCTCGATCGCGACGAGCGATGCAGTCGGGCCGCCGAACGGCAGCGTGCCGGAAATCGCATTTTCAGCCGCCTTCTGCATATCGAGATCGAGGGTGGTGTGCACGCGCAGGCCGCCGCCGAAGGTGGCGCCGGCGTCGTACTTGTCAACCAGCTGCTGGCGCACCCAGGTGGAGAAGTAGGGCGCCACTGACTTCTCTTGCGGACGTGTGATTTCGGCCGCGGCCGGAACCGCCTGCAGCTTGCCCTTCTCGTAGATGTCTTTGGTGATGTAGCCCTGGTTGAACATGTTCAGTAGCACCTGGTTGCGGCGTTCGGTGGCGCGGCCCGGGAAAACGGCGGGGTCGTAGGCGCCCGGCGAAGCGATGATTCCTGCGAGCAGAGCGGCTTCCCATGGAGCGAGGTCCTGGGCGCAGTGCGGTGCGCAGCCGGGATGGGCTTCCTTGCTGAAGTAGGTTTCGGCCGCGGCTTCGATGCCGTAGGCGCCGTTGCCGAAGTAGATCGCGTTGAGGTACTCAGTCAGCACCTTGTCCTTCGTCCACTTGCGCTCGAGGTGGTAGGCGAGCGCCGCCTCGCGCAGCTTCTCCATCACCGTGCGGTTGTTGTTGGCGGCAAGTGCGTTCTTGACGAACTGCTGGGTGATCGTTGAAGCACCCTGGTGCGCGCCGAATCCCGAGACGTCCGCAACGACTGCGCGGCCGATGCCGCGCACGTCGATGCCGCGGTGGGTGTAGTAGCGCCGGTCCTCGATCGAAACGACCGCTTGTTTCATCACCGGCGAGATGCCGGCCGACGGCACGATGATGCGATTCTCGTTGTTGCGCAGCCGGGTGATCTCGCGACCCAGGTCGTCGTACATGATCGACGCTTTGGCGACCTTGTACTGCTCGCGGTCCTCGAGCTTTGGCAGCTCACTTGCAACGGCCATCATCATGCCGAAGACGGTCGAGACTCCGGCGAGGATCAGGAGACCGCCGGTGATCAAGAACAGGCGCAGCTTTTTGACCGTGGGCTTGGTCTGACCGTTGGCTTTCGCCTCGGTATTGCGCTTGGCCGCGCGTGCGCGTGCAGTGTTGGCTGTCGAGTCTTGTCCCTTGGACATAGTCGAATGGCGAGACCGCGAAAAGAAGCCGAAGGGGGGAGTACGCGAGGAGGTCTCTGCCGGCGCGCGAGTGTCATGCGCGCGCAATCAGGATAACAATGGGGCGCCCGGCTAGTTGCGGTCGAAACCGCCGGTACCCGGGTAGTTAGTATCGCCTCGTGGGTGACTATGAACAGCTGGCCGCGCAGCTGGAACGCAACGCGGTCGACGCATTGCCGGCCGCTGCTCTTGCCGCGAAACTCAAGGAATCGGAGGAATCCGGTGAACCGCTGCGCGTGAAGCTCGGGATCGATCCGACCGCACCGGACATCCACCTCGGTCACACGGTCGTGTTGACCAAGCTGCGCGAGTTCCAGGATGCGGGCCACACGGTGGTGCTGATCATCGGCGACTACACCGCCCGCGTCGGCGACCCAAGCGGTCGCTCGAAGACGCGCCCGGAACTCTCGCCGGAGGAAATCGATGCAAACGCAGCGACCTTTCAGGAACAGGCCTTCAAGGTGCTCGACGCCGACCGCGTCGAAGTTCGCCGCAACAGCGAGTGGCTCGATATGAAGATGATCGAGCTGTTCTCGCTGATGCGTCTGCCGACGGTCGCGCAGCTGCTCGAGCGCGATGACTTCAGCAAGCGTTACTCCGCGCAGACGCCGATCGCGCTGCTGGAGCTGCTTTATCCGCTGCTCCAGGCCTACGACTCGGTCGCCGTGCGTTCAGCCGTGGAGCTTGGCGGAACCGACCAGAAGTTCAATCTTCTGCTCGGGCGCGACATCCAACAGGCCTATGGACAGAAGCCGCAGGCGGTGCTGACGATGCCGATCCTGCCTGGCGTCGACGGCGTGCGGAGGATGGGCAAGTCGCTTGGCAACCACATCGGCGTGACCGAGCCGCCGGAGGAGATCTTCGGCAAGACGATGAGCATCCCCGACGAGGTGATGCCGCTCTACTACGACCTCTTGTTGGGCGCCGAGCCGTCGGCCGGCGCGCCGCCGGTGCAGCAGAAGCGCGACCTCGCCAAAGCGATCGTGGCGCGCTTTTACGACGCTGGCGCGGCGGAAGCGGCCGAAAACCACTTTGACAGGCTGTTCAAATCGCATGATCTGCCAGACGAGATCGAAGACTTTTCGCTTGGTGGCCTGGATGGTGCCGTACATATCCCGAAGGTGATCGCGGACGCCTTCGGGATCTCGAACTCCGAGGCACGCCGGTTGATCGAACAAGGGGGCGTGAGCCTCGACGGATCTCAGGTGTCGTCGCTTGATTTGCTTTCGAAGGACCTTGACGGCAAGGTGATCAAAGTAGGAA
>JBOGYW010000150.1:0-3774 GCA_050696815.1 Solirubrobacterales bacterium
CCCATCGGCGCCGTGGCGGCGATGCCGCTTTGGCCGTCGAGCACGGCGGCCAGCGTTCGCGCCGCGAGCGCAGCGGCCGCGCGCCGTTCAGGCGTAGCGGCCTCGGCGAGGCCGGCGCGAATTGAATCGAGTAGCGAGTCCATGGAACCTCCAAGGGCGACGAGCTCACGCTCGA
Organism: Solirubrobacterales bacterium; assembly: GCA_050696815.1. Classification (GTDB taxonomy): domain Bacteria; phylum Actinomycetota; class Thermoleophilia; order Solirubrobacterales; family JACPNS01; genus JACPNS01. Next base: position 176 of record JBOGYW010000150.1, read on the forward strand.
GCGCCGGATCAGAACGGCGGGTCTTCCTGGTCGACGTCGTCGACGTCCTGGCCGTTGATGTTGTCGCGCGGGGTGTACTTGCGAATCAGGCGGGCCTCGAGCTCGATGGCTTCGTCGGGCGGCACCACCCGCGCGGCCACCTCGACGCCGTCGCGGTCGTAGGTCAACCCTGGATCGTGGCCCTGGCCGTACTGACCTTTCCAGAAGCCTTTCCAGCGACGCCACTGCTGCAGGTGACGCGTCAACGTGTCGTAGAGCCGATCGGTGTGGGACTCTCCCACGTAGACGATGATCGGCTCGCCGTGCTCGTCGAGCTCGCGGATCACATAGACGCCTGACTTGCCCTTGAGCGCGCGCACCCAGTCCGGATACGGCTCCGCCGGAGCCCCGACCGCGCGAAATCGCAGGCCGCGGTTGCGATACTCGTCGGGCGACAGCGCACCGCTCGTCGACGCCGTCGCATGGCGCCGCGTCGATGCGAGGTAGCCAATCGCGGCGCTACCGAGAAACAAGGCCAGCGGACGGTAGTTCATGGGATGCCCTCGTCTGTCAGGTGGAAGCAACCAGCGAGAGGCTCGCCGGCGCGACGAGCCACGTGGCCATCAGCGGCTCGGGATCGATCGCCGACTCGCGCGCGCCGCGATACCAGAGCTCAAAATGGAGGTGCATCAGCCCCTCGCCGTCGAGCGGATCGGCGCCCACGTGTCCGATGATGTCGCCGGCGCGCACGCGCTGCCCGCTCTGGCCGCGCTGGGTCGGCTGCACGAACATCTCCGCGAGGTGCGTGTAGTAGCTCGCCCACGGCGGGCCATGGTCGAGCACGACGGTGTACCCGCGCGGCGTCATGCCCGCCGACCAGACCTTGGCATCGGTCGCCGCGAGCACGGGCGTCGCATCCGGCATGAAGTGGTTCGGCGAGCCGTGCTTGGTCCGCGGCGGATAGCGGTCGCGCTGGTCGGCTCGGTCGCGACGCGCGTACATGATGTCGACGCCGAGGTGTTTGACCTGCTGCCCCTTCGCGTCGGTCCGCGCGCCGAAGCCGGAGGAGATCGTCGGCGCATACCCGTTCCATCGCGGCAGCGGCCACACCCAGACGCTCCGAGCGCCGGAGCCCTCCATCGAGCCCTGCCCGCCCCCGCCGTCGGTCCCGCCGGGAGGCTCTGTCGAGCTGCGCCCGGCCGCGACGTTGGCCGCGATGTTGCGAGGCCGCATCGCAGCGAGCACGGCGACGGTTCCGCCGACGAACATCACCGGCAGCACCACCGATGCCGCATCGGCATCACGCATGGGGTGCGGCCCCCGGCGAATAGCTGTAGGCGTACGGGTCCTCCGGATAGCCGTAGTGCTCGATCGGCGGCACTGGCTCGCCGTACGGATCGATCGGACCGCTGCCCCCGCTGGGATACGCCGGCATCGCCGGCGCGGCGATCGGCGGCGCGACGATCGGCGCCGGGACCGGCGGCATCACCGGCACCGGCGGCCCGACGATCGGCGGGACGATCGGCGGCACGGCAAGACCGAAATCGGGATGCTCGATGGGACCTAGCACCGGCGGCGAGACGTCGTGCTCGAGCTGCGATGGCGACGTGATGGGGCCAGGAGCGGATTCGGGACCCGCGGACGGCACCGGCGGCGACTCGACGACGATCACCGGCATCTCGACCGGCGCAGCGCTCGACGCCGGCGACGAGCTTCCGACGTCGACCACGACCGCCGGCCGATCGCTCGGCGCGCGCGCGACGGGCGTCTCGATCTCGATCAGCCGCTCCTCGTCGGCGAGCTCGGCGAAGTATTGCCGCGTCACCTGCTTGGCAAACGCGAGCTTCATCGGGTTGGACAGATGCGGGCTCGCGCCGGCGGCCTTGGCTGCATCGAACACGGAGTTGATGGTCACGTCGGCGCCGCGCTGCTCGAGGAAGCTCGCCACGCGGCCGACGCCGCCGCGCTCGCTCCAGCCCGCATTCCACCCGAACGTCACGAGCGCGACGAACTGCGGGTTGCGCCAGTCGGGTTGCAGGTTCGGCGTGCTCGGATGGTTGGCCGCGTAGCTCTTGACGATCAGCGCGATCGCGCTCGCGGCGATCATCACGTTGATCGCCGGGTCGAGCAGATCCTGCCGCGTGAAGTTGGCCCGCTCGCGGCGGTTGAAGTCCTCGCGCACGACCTCGATCACCTGCAAGAGGCCCCACGAGGGGCCATCCGCGAGCCGTGGCCGCATGTCGGACTCGTGCAGCGCGAGCGCGCGCAGGTACGCGACCGGAAGCCCGCGACCGTACCGATCGAACACCTCATCGTAGGTGCGCGGCGCGAGCTCGATGCGCGGCAGCCGTGCCAGCGAGGGCGCGTTGCGCCGCGGCGTGGACGCCGCGGCGGCGGCGGCTGGCAGCGCTTGCGCTCCCGACGTCATCTGCGAGAGCAACGCTTGCGGCACTGCACCCGGCGGGAGCACCATCCTCGCCGCTGCGGGCTTGGCCGGCGGCGCTCCAGGGATCTGGTTGGCGGCGAGCTGCATCAGCCGCTCGTTGAGCTCCGCGTTGGTCTTCTGCTCGATCCGCAGCTTGTGATCGAGCCACAGGTACCCGCCGACGCCGCCCAGCGTCAGGATGACCAGGGCGACATCCCTCCCGTCAATCGCTCTCTTTAGTTCGTTGGAGTCACTCATCTGTCTCCTTTCGCCGCTCGACGAACGACTAGGCACGTGTGAATCGGATCGGTAGTTGGAGTTGCGCGAGCTGCGCGTTTGTTGTCTCGTTTCCGTCTCTGGAGCTCACAGGCACCATCGCCGGCGAGCTCCACCGATCGCGGTCGGCGTTTTCGCCACCCGCGATCTCGTCGCTACAGGTCTACGGTCCCGGCAGCGGTGCCTGCACCATCACCGGCGCGCAGGCGACGCCCTCGACCGGCTGGCAGACCGCCATCGGTTGACAGGCGACGCCCTCGATCGGCTGGCACACCACGACGTCCCCCGAGGGAGACGCCGCCGGCTGCAGGTAGCCCGATGACGACGACCGCGACGACGACGACGACCCCGAGAACATGCCGCCGAAGAATCCGAGGATTCCACCGCCGTTGCTCGCGTTGCTATTCGTCGCGTCCTGCATCGTCACCATCCCGGGGTCGCCGGGGTGTCGGTAACGACTTCGTCCATTATCGAAGCCAAACACCGTCGACCTCCTCGCTCAGTACCAGCCCCAGCGCGGCGCCATGAACGACCCCGAGCTCGGGTTCGAGAACAGCCGCACCGCGAGATCGACCACCTTGCCGCCGGCCGAGCCGATCGTCCGCAGGCGCTCGTCGCCCTTGGCGTGCTCCGCGAGCCTGCGCTGATAGTCGGTGATGTTTGCCAACACCGTCGACTCGTCGGCGTTGGGCGCCGTCGGCAGCGACTGGAATGCCGCGACCAGGCTCGTCCCGATCTCGATCAGCGAGCCGAGGCCGCTGGCGAGGTTCTGGCCTGTGTTCGACGGTCCCATCCCCCAGCCCCCGCCTCCGCCTCCGCCCCACGGCGCGCCGTAGAACGTCGGACCGTTCGGGCCGTTCCAGCCCCAGGGCTGTCCCCACTGCCGACCTCCCCCGCCCCACGCCGGGGGGTAGTAGCC
>JBOGYW010000151.1:0-3773 GCA_050696815.1 Solirubrobacterales bacterium
CGCAGCCGATGCCCGCAGGCGGCGGCGAAGTGGTGTTCGACGACGTCGATTTCAGCTTCCCGAACTCCGACCGCGAGGTGTTGAGCGACGTGAATCTCGAAATCCCGGCCGGCCAGACGGTCGCGATCGTCGGCGGCACCGGCTCGGGCAAGACCACACTCGTTTCGCTCGTCTCGCGGCTCTACGACGTCGACAGCGGCACGATCCGCGTCGACGGCGCCGACGTGCGCGACCTCGACCCAGTGGAGCTGCGCAAGAACGTTGCCTTCGTCGCCGAGGACAGCTTCCTGTTCTCCGCATCGATCGCCGAGAACATCGCGTACGCGCGCGACGACGTGACCGACGAGCAGATCGCCGCCGCGGCGCGGCGCGCGCAGATCGCCGACTTCATCGAGACGCTGCCCGACCAGTACGAGACCGTGATCGGCGAGCGCGGCATCACGCTCTCGGGCGGTCAGCGCCAGCGCGTGGCGATCGCCCGCGCATTGATCGCGGACCCGCGGATCCTCGTGCTGGATGACGCGACCTCGTCGGTCGACGCACGCACGGAGCAGGAGATCAAGCACGCGTTGACCGAGGTGATGCGCGGGCGCACGACCTTCGTGATCGCGCATCGCCTTTCCACGATTTCCCTGGCCGACAAGATCGTCGTGCTCGAAGCGGGCCGCGTTGCCGACTACGGCACGCACGACGAGCTGATCGAGCGCAGCGAGAGCTTCCGTTCGCTCGCGACCAAGGGCATGCCTGAAAGCGTCTTTCTTACGCGCAAAGACCCGACCGCGGAACTGGCGGGCCTGTGATGGTGAAGCGCCAGTACAGCGACTTCATGACGACTTGGCGTCGCCTGCGCGGCGAGCGCACGCGGGCGCGGCGCCTGCGCGAGCTGATCGCGCTGCTCACGCCGTACAAGTGGCGCGTCGCGCTGATGTTCGTGTCGATGAGCGTCGCGATCGGTGCCGGGCTGGCGCCGCCTTACCTCGCGAAGATCGCGATCGACAACGGCATCATCGATCAGGATGCGCAGACGCTGACGCTGGTCGTCGTGCTGTACGTGATCAGCGCGCTGATTCTGTGGGGCGCCACCTACGTACAGACCTACATGACCGGCTGGGTCGGGCAGCGCGCGCTGCAGGACCTGCGGCAGACGACGTTCGATCATCTGCAGCGGCAGTCGTCCGGCTTCTACTCGCGCCGCAAGACCGGCGTGCTGGTATCGCGTCTGACCAACGATGTCGAAGCGCTGGACCAACTGGTCAGCAACGGAGCGATGACACTCTTCCAGTCGGTCGTGACGCTGATCGCGATGATCGTGATCCTGCTGCTGCAGAGCTGGCAGCTTGCGCTCGTGTGCTTCGCCGTGTTCCCGATCGTCGCGCTCGCCAGCTTCATCTTCCGGGTGCTTTCCACTGACGTCTACCGCGTGACGCGCGAGCGCATCGCGCTGGTCAGCTCGTATCTGCAGGAGACGATCTCGGGCGTCGCGGTCGTTCGCGCCTACGGGCGCGAGGAGCGCCACATCGGCGAGTTCGACGAACTCTCGCTGCGTAACCGCGACGCCAACATGAAGTCGGTCTATCTGAACGCCGCGTACTTCCCGGCGATCGAGCTGCTGTCCGCGGTTTCGATGGCGGTGATCCTGCTGTTCGGCGGCTACCTGGTGATCCAAGGCAATATCGAGATCGGCGTGCTGGTGCTGTTCGCCGGCTACATGCAGCAGTTCTTCGATCCGATCCAGCAGCTCTCGCAGCTCTACACGACCTACCAGGCCGGCATGGCGGCGCTGGACAAGATCTTCGACCTGCTCGCCGAGGAGCCCGACGTCGTCGACAAGCCGGACGCGCTGCAGCTCGGGCCGCTGCGCGGCGAGATCAAGCTCGACAGCGTTTGGTTCAGCTACGGCGACGACGACAGATACGCGCTGCGCGACGTCAACTTGACGATCCACCCGGGCGAGACGATCGCGCTGGTTGGCGCGACCGGTGCCGGCAAGTCCACCTTCGCCAAGCTCGTGCCGCGCTTCTACGACCCGCAACGCGGCAGCATCGCGATCGACGGCCACGACCTGCGTGACGTCGACTCGCGCTCGCTGCGCCGCCAGCTCGGCTACGTGCCGCAGGAGGGCTACCTGTTCACTGGCAGCGTCGCCGAGAACATCGCCTTCGGGCGACCGGGTGCTTCGCGCGAAGAGATCGAGGCCGCCGCCAAGTCGGTCGGTGCATACGAGGCGATCGCCGGACTGTCCGACGGGTTCGATACGCGTGTCGGCGAGCGCGGCAGCCACCTTTCGGCCGGCCAGCGCCAGCTGGTGGCGTTCGCGCGCGCGCTGATCGCCGACCCGCGGCTGCTGATCCTCGACGAAGCGACCGCCAGCGTCGACGTGAACACTGAGACGAAGATCGAAGAAGGCCTGCGCCGGCTGCTGGCCCATCGCACCTCAGTGGTGATCGCCCACCGGCTCTCGACGATCATCGGCGCGTCGCGGATCGCGGTGCTGGAGGAAGGCGAGATCGCCGAGCTCGGCTCGCACGAAGAACTGATCGCGGCCGGCGGCCGCTACGCATCGCTGTACGCGACCTGGCAAAGCAACGTCGCTTAGCCCGCACTCACCAAAAAGATCCGGCGCATTTGTCTGATCTTTTCGCTCCCGGCCAAATCGGGCCGCATTCCCAAGCGGTTTTTCCCAAAAGATCAGACAACTCCGCCGGATCTTTTTTTTGAGACGAGGGCTTAGGCGATGTGGCGCTGGTCGGCGACGGGGTCGAACGGGTAAAACTCGGCGCCGGTCTGGCGGGCGAAGTCCGGGGCGCCGCTTGATGTCTCGCCGACGACGACCAGGGTCACGCCCGCGCGCTTGAGATCGTGGGCCGCCAGCCGCGCCTCGCCAAGCGCGTCGCCACCGCCACGCGCGATGTTCGCGTAGCCATCGGTGACGAGCGTGACGATCGGTTTGAGGTCGGGGTTGCGGCGCAGCTCGCGCATCGCCGTTTCGTGAGCGACCCGGATGCCTTCCGCAAGTGGCGTCGTGCCGCCCGGCTCAACCGTGTCGAGGCCCGCGAGCACGGCGGCGTGGTTGCGTGACGGCGGCGCCACCAGGCGCGCCTCGCGGCCACGGAAGACGATCAGCCCGACGCGGTCGCGCTTGCGCTTTGCGTCGGCGACCAATCCGCCGAGCAGTGCTCGCAGCTCGCCGCCACGGCCGTTCTCCAGCACCGAGCTGCTGGCATCGACGACGCAGAGCACGAGATTGGCTTCGCGGCCGGAGCGCACACGCTCGCGCAGGTCCGATTCGATGAACGGAGGCTGCGCCGAGTCGCCGCCCACGAGCCGCCGCGTGACCGCCGCGCGGGCGGTCGCGATCACGTCGAGGTCGTCGTCGCCGGTCGCGGGAATCGCGTCGACCGCCGGCTTCTCGCCACCACTGCCGCGAGCGCCGCGGCCGGTCGGCGAGTCGGCCTTCGGCGGCGGTTTGAGGTGGATGTCGCGCGTTGGCGCGGCTTCGTCGCGGCGCGCGGCGGGCGTGCGCGGCCTGGGCGCCATCGGAGCAGCTTCGGCTCGATCCGCCTCCACCCCGCCTTTCGTCTGTGCGATCGCCTGCTGGATGCGCTCCGGCCCGATCCAGCCCTCACCCGCGAGCGTCGTGCGCGCGCGATGCGGCAACGCCAGCCGCGCGGCGGTCTCGATGTCGCGGTCGATCACGCTGTCGCGACGGTCGAGCGCCGCAAGCGCGATCGCGGTGCGCGCGACAACGATGTCCGCGCGCATGCCTTCCACGT
>JBOGYW010000152.1:0-3561 GCA_050696815.1 Solirubrobacterales bacterium
TGTACGAGTGTGCGGTTCATTGCGGAGGAGATTTTTAGCAGATCGCCGTGACGGCCTCAGAGTGAGGTGTCGATGACCATCATCACGAAGAGGATCGCGAGGTAGGCGAGCGAGTAGAGGTACGTGCGCAGTGCCACGGGCCGCTCGCTGTTGCGCGTCAGCCGTACCGCCATCGCGACGAAGATGGCGCCGAGAATCAGTGCGCCGGCGGCGTAGATCGCGCCGAACGCGCCGGTCGCGACCGGAATCAATGTGGTCAGCATCAGCAGCACGCTGTAAACGAGGATGTGGCTGGTCGTGGACTTAACGCCGCGCACGACCGGCAACATCGGCACGGCGCTGGCGGCGTAGTCGTCGCGGATCAGCACTGAGAGCGCCCAGAAGTGCGGCGGCGTCCACATGAAGACGATCGCGAAGAGCAGCCAGGCCGTGAGGTTGAGCGAGCCTGTGACGGCCGCCCAGCCGACGAGCGGCGGGATCGCGCCGGCGGCGCCGCCGATCACGATGTTCTGCGGCGTGCGGCGCTTCAGCCACAGGGTGTAGACGAAGACGTAGCCGAGCAGGCCGCACAGCGCGAGCAGCGCGGCAAGTGTGTTGACCCAGAGCAGCAGCACGACCTCTGAGGCGATGCCCAGGGCAATGCCGAACGTCAGCGCCGCACGCGGCGAGATGCGGCCCGCCGGGATCGGGCGCGTTGACGTGCGCTCCATCTGGCGGTCGATGTCGCGGTCGATGTAGTGGTTGATTGCACCGGCGCTGCCCGCTGAGAGCGCGCCGCCGAGGCAGGTCAGGAAGATCAGCTCAAGCGACGGGCTGCCGGCGACGAGCATCGTCGTGATCGTCGTCCACAGCAGCAGTGTCTGTACGCGCGGCTTGGTCAGCTCGAGGTAGTCGGCGGCCACGGCGCGTGCGCGCGAGAATCCGCGCTCGCGGACGTGGGGGACCTGGCGGGTGTGAGATGCGGCTTCCACTGCTCTGCTTGACGCAACCGGAGAAGGCCGCGACGGGCACTAAGGGTACTAGCGGGGCTTAGTGCTTCGACTCGCGCAGCGACGGCCGACCGGCGGTCGGTGACTGCGCTACGGAGCCGGCGAGTTTGCCGGTGTCGTCCGCGATCCGCGAGCGAAGGTCCTTCAGCGGGGCGTCGCTCTCGACGGCGGGGACGGAGTCGAAGTTGTTTGCCGGCGGCGGCGACTGTGCGAACCACTCGAGCGTGCCGGCGTGCCACGGGTCGTTGCCCGCGACTGCACCCTTGGTGCTCGACTGCATCAAGTTGATCAGCAGGCCGATCGCGCCGAAGGCGGCGAGCAGCGTGCCGAGGCCGGCCTCGATGTTGCGGGCCTGGAAGCCACCGCTGTAGGTGTAGAGCTCGCGAGCGAACCCGTCGACGCCGAGCGAGCACATCGCCAGCAGGGCGATCACGGTGCCGACGGCCATCATGCCGAGTGCGAGCTTGGCCTTGAAGGCGTCGAGGCTGCGGCCGGTCATCTTCGGGAACCAGTAAGTCAGGCCCGCGAAGCCGGCGAAGGCGGCGGTGCTCCAGACGCCGTTGAGCCAGACGGCGTAGCCGAACTCGCTGCCGTTGATCCACTGGCTGAGCGCCGGCAGTGACAGGGCGATGTTGGCGACGACGCCGAAGGTGAAGAAGCCGATGAAGGTGACCGCGAAGAGCGCGGGGACGCTGCTCTTGAACGTGCCGCCCTGCAGTGTCTTGACCCAGCTGACGATCAGCACCGCGGAGGGGATCAGCAGAGCGAGGCCGACCACCATGAAGATGTAGTTCCAGGCCGGCGCGACCGGGGCGCCGAAGTAGACCTGGCCGAAACCGAGGATCGCGAGGATCGCGAACCACTTGATCGCGTTCTTGACGGCGCCGAAGTTGGCGAGCTTGCCGCCAGATGCAGCGGCGATGATTTCGCTGACGATGCCGAGCGCGACGACCGTGATCAGGTACGGCGCCGAGTGCGAGAACCACTGGAAAAGCGTCTTCCAGAGCAGCGTGTTGCCGCCGTTGACCGGGTCGAAGATGCCGAACAACTCCCACTGGCGCTCGACCAGCGCCATGATCGACGCGGCGACCAGCACCGGGGCCGTGGCGAGGATTCCGTAGGCGTAGACTGCGCTTGCGTAGGCGAAGACCGGTGACTTCTCGCTGGTCATGCCTTCGGCGCGCAGCACCTTGTAAGTGACGGCGAGGTCGATCGCGTTGAAGGTAAGTCCGCCACCCACGAGCACCGCGGTGGCGAGCCAGAAGTCGATACCCGGCGACGGCGAGTAGAAGAAGGTCAGGAACGACGAGGAAACCTGAGCGCCGCCCTGCCAGGTGTTGACGAACGTGCTGAGATAGAGAACGAAACCACCGAGCACGATCATCCAGGCCCCGAGCGCCGAAAGGCGCGGAAACGCGCTGCTGCGAGCGCCGATCTGCAGCGGCAGCGCGTAGGTCGCGAGGCCGGCGAACAGCGGCAGCGCGAACAGGTACAGGTAAGTGGTGTCGGAGAGCGAGTGCAGGTTGTAGAAGCTCTCGGGGCTGAGGAAGGTGTTGTCCTGCAGCGCCAGCTGGCCCCAGCACATCAGCTCGCTGATGCCCGCGAGTGTCAGCGCGATCAGCGAGAAGCCGATCATCGTCGTGGCGATCACCTTGTGATCCGCGCTGCGGGCGCGGTTGACCCAGCGAGTGCGGGTGCTGTCACGCGGCTCGCGGACGGCGACTTCGGAGACCTTCGAAGGCTGTTCGTACGCGGTCGTGCTCACTGTCCTGCCTCCGCCTTCTGTCCTGAGATAAGTGCCTGCTCTTCGCCTGAATTGCGCTCTGAGAGCAGCTTTGCGACCGCCGCGTTGATCTCGAGCTTCTTGCCGGCGACCCAGCGCAGGAACTGCGCCGGCGGCAGAGCGACGACGGTCGTCGTCATGCTGGAGTAGTTGGTGCCGGAGAGCACGGTCGAGGAGCCGGTGTATTCGCCGGCCTTGTCGACCCGCAGCCAGCCCTTGTTGATGTAGCCGGGCAGCGCGTCGATCGAGCCGCCGAGCTGCGGCACCCACCATGCGTGCTCCACGTCTGAAGAGGTGACGTCGAGCAAGGTCGTCACACCGACCGGCACGACGAGCGTGTGGTAGCTGTAGGCGTCCTTGAAACCGGGGTATGAGTAGCGCCAGAGATAGCGCTGGCCGTTGACGTGAACCGAGATCGACGGTCCCTTCGGCGGCTTGACGTTGTGCGCGACCTTCAGCGACGGGTCGGTGTAGGGCGCGGGGCGGAAGCTGCTGCCGACGCCGCTGGTGGAAGGCTTGGCACCGGAAGTGTTGGAAAGCACGAATCCGCCGAGAATCGCGAAGGCGAGCGCGACTGCGCCGGCGGCGTAGGTGATTCCGCGCGTTGAACCTTCTGCGGACGGCTCGGCCGGGCCGTCTGTCCGAACCGCGCGGGCAACCGCTGCGATCACGCCGATGATCGCCAGCAGGCCGAAGACGAGGAACACGATGTAGAGCAGATTGACCTTCGAAGCGACCGGCGACTGCGGCGAGTCCGGCAGGATCGCGCCCGCTGAAGCGGTCTGTGGC
>JBOGYW010000153.1:0-3542 GCA_050696815.1 Solirubrobacterales bacterium
GGCGCACTCCGCGATCACCTGGCTCATCAGATCGACGCCGACGGGGTCGAGGCCCGAGAACGGCTCGTCGAGCACCAGCAGCTCGGGGTCGTGCACCAGCGCCGAGGCCAGCTGCACGCGCTGCTGGTTGCCCATCGAAAGCTCTTCCACGCTGTCCTCGCCGCGCTCGGTGAGATTGACGCGGTCGAGCCAGCGCCCCGTCGCGGCGCGCGCCTCGCGGCGCGAAAGTCCGTGCAGCCGCCCGAAGTAGACGAGCTGGTCGCGCACGCGCATGTCCGGGTAGAGCCCGCGTTCCTCTGGCATGTAGCCGAAGCGCCGTCGCGCTGCGGCGCTCAAGGTCTCGCCGCGCCAGCGTACCTCGCCGTCTTCGAGCGCCGTCAGACCGAAGATCGCACGCATCGTCGTGGTCTTTCCCGCGCCGTTGGCGCCGAGGAAACCGAACACCGAGCCCTCGGGCACGTCGAAGGAAAGGCGGTCGAGCGCTACGACGTCGCCGTAGGTGCGGGTGAGGTTGCTTAGCTCAAGCATGAGGCACTATACTTTATGAAGTAATGGAAGGTTCAGTCGTTGACATAAAGGCACTTCAAGGCGAGCGTCGCAGGTTACTGCCGGACGAGCTGCGGCTCGGCGCCGCGCATCTCAAGGTCTCGAGCCTCGACGGCGCACTGCCGTTCTACACCGACGTGCTGGGCCTGCAGCTGCGCGAGCGCTCCGGCGACACGGCCGCGCTCGGCGTGGGCCGCGAGGATTTGATTGTGCTGCACGAACGTCCCGGGGCGCACGCGGTCTCGCACCACTCCGGGCTGTACCACGTGGCGATCCTCTACCCGAGCCGCCTCGAGCTGGCCCGCGTCGCCCAGCGGATCGCCGAATCGAACACGCCGATCACCGGCGCGTCCGACCACGGCATCTCCGAGGCGATCTACCTGCCCGACCCCGACGGCAACGGCATCGAGCTCGCCGCCGACCGTCCGCGCGAGAGCTGGCCCGACCTCTCGGACATCACGGCGATCGCGCCGAACCCGCTGGACATGGGCGGGCTGTTCAATCTTGTGAGCGGCCGCGAGGCGGAGGCGCTCGCGGATCCAGAGACGATCGTGGGCCACGTTCACCTGCACGTCGGCAGCATCGACGAAGGTCTGGCCTTCTACCGCGAGATCGTCGGCTTCGACCTCATCACCTACATCGATGTTGCGGCGTTCGTGAGCGCCGGCGGCTACCACCATCATCTTGCGTTCAACACCTGGCAGGGCGTCGGCGCGCCGCCCGCCCCGCCGGAGGCGGCAGGGCTGCTCTACTGGACCGTCGAGCTGCCGTCGGCCGAAGACGTCGCGGCGGTGCGTGCCCGCATCACCGAGAGCGGCTACGAGACGACTGACGTGGAGGGCGGCTTCGAAGTGCGCGACCCGTGGCAGATTGCCGCACGGTTCTCAGCGCGCTAGCGGCTGACCCAGGCGTCTTCGCTGCCGGCACGTTTCGAGATCGCACTCGGCAGGTCGTTGTTCGCGACGTCGGCGAGCGTGACCTTCTCGAGGATCTCGCGCAGGTTCGCGCGCACGGCGATCCAGACCTCTTGCAGCGGCGCGGCGGTGCCTTTGAACTCGAGCTCTTCCGGGTGCAGGCCACCCACGCCGGCGAGCGGTCCGTCGATCGCGCGGATGATGTCGGCGATCACGATCTCGTTCGCGGCGCGCGACAGGCGATGGCCGCCGACCGGTCCGCGCTTGCTCGCCACGACGCCGGCCTGGCGCAGCGACTGCAGGATGTTCGTCAGAAAGGCGTGCGGAATGCTCTGGCGGTCGGAGATCTCTTCCGAGGTGACGAGCTTCTCGTCATTTTCGTGCGCAGCCAGCTCAACGGCCGCGCGAACCGCGTAATCGACTTTCGCTGAAACTCTCAAGGTCGGCCTAGTCTACGGCGACCGCGACGGGAATCTCCTCCGGCGGGAGATCGTGGCCCTTCTCTGCACGCACGTGCACGATGTGGCCCTCTTCCAGTTCAAGCGAGTCCGCCTCGCGGCGGTTGAGCAGCACGCTGACCAGGTCGCCGTCGCCGAGCACCAGCTCGACGCGCACCTCAAAGCCAACGCGGGCGACGCGCTGCACCAGCGCCTCGGTGGTTCCCGCTTCGCGGTCGTGCTGCAACGAGATGTCGTGCGGACGCACGAGGCGGCCGTCCAGTTCCACGATCGGTCCAACGAAACCGGCGACGAAGCGCGTGGCCGGGTTGTCGTAGAGCTCGTCGGGCGTGCCGGTCTGCTCGATCTTTCCCTTGTTGATCACGACGATCTGCGAGGCAAGCTCCATCGCCTCCTCGCGGTCGTGGGTGACGATGATCGTCGTGACCGGCCACTCGTCGTGCAGGCGCAGCAGCCAGTTGCGCAGGTCGGCGCGGACCTTCACGTCGAGCGCGCCGAACGGCTCGTCGAGCAGCAGCACACGCGGCTGCACAGCGAGTGCGCGGGCGAGCGCCATGCGCTGGCGTTGGCCGCCGGAGAGCTGGTCGGGGTAGCGATCGGCAAAGCCGTCGAGCTGCACCAGCGAGATCAGCTCGTCGACCGTGCGCTTGATCTCGCTCTTCTGACGCTTGCGCACCTTCAGTCCAAAGGCGATGTTGTCGCGTACGGAGAGGTGCTTGAACGCCGCGTAGTGCTGGAACACGAAGCCGACGTCACGCCGCTGCGGCGCCTCGACGGTGACGTCCTCGCCGGCGATTCGCACGATCCCGGCGTCGGGCAGCTCGAGGCCCGCGATCACCCGCAGCAGCGTCGACTTGCCGCCGCCGGAGGGGCCGAGCAGCGCAGTCAAGGAGCCGTCGGGCACGTTCACGGAGACGTCGTCGAGCGCGACAAACTTGCCGTAGCGCTTGGTTACGTGTTCGGCTGCGATCGCCATCAGTCTGCGTCCTTTCCGCGGCGCTCCTGGCGCCCTTGCAGGAATGTCATCGAGAAGATCACGAATAGCGCCGCCGCGGCCAGCACGACCGAGGTGGCGTAAGCGCCCGCGAGGTTGAAGTTTTCGAACTGGTTGGCCACGTGCAGCGTCGCCGTCTCGGTCTGGCCGAGCAGCTTGCCGCTGACCACGCTGACCGCGCCGAACTCACCGATCGCGCGCGCGGTGGTCAGCACGATGCCGTAGCCGAGGCCCCACTTGATCGAGGGCAGCGTGATTTTCATCAGCGTCTGCCAGGCGTTCGCGCCGAGCGTGCGGGCGGCCTGCTCCTGCTCGTCGCCGACCTCGCGCAAAACCGGGATCACCTCACGCGCTACGAACGGCAGCGATACGAACATCGTCGCCAGAATCATCCCGGGCAGGGCGAAGATCACCTGGACGCCGGCGGTCGCGAGGTCTTCGCCGAACCAGCCGTTCTGGCCGTAGACGAGGATCAGTGAGAGGCCGACGACGACCGGTGAGATCGCGAACGGCAGGTCGATGATCGCGTCGAGCGTGCGGCGGCCCGGGCCTTTGCCGCGCACGATGTAGAGCGCGGCGGCGACGCCGAAGATCGTGTTCAGGGGCACGGACACGATCACGCAGACGGAC
>JBOGYW010000154.1:0-3517 GCA_050696815.1 Solirubrobacterales bacterium
CGCATCGACCACCGCGTCGGCGGTGCGCTCGTACCCGAACTGCAGGTAACAAGCTCCGATCACCGCTTCGCAGATCGACGCCAGCACGCGCTGCGCGGCCAGTAGCTCGTCGACCTTGATCTCGGGGTTGTTGGGCGCCAGCTCGGTCAGTCGCCGCGGCACCTCCATCAGCACCGCCACGCGGGCACAGGCGACGCCGCTGACGGCCTGGGCGCGGATCTTCGTCAGATCGCCGGCCGTCGCCTCCGCGAAACGCGGGTAGAGCTCGGTCGAGATCGCCAGCCCGAGCACACTGTCGCCGAGAAACGCCAGCCGCTCGTACGAGCCGGCTCGGCGCTCGGTCCAGGACGAGTGCGTGAAGACCTCTCGATAGAGCTCGGGGTCGAGGTCGTCGAGAAGTTTGGTGAGCGGTTCTACGCCGCTCACACCGGGCCGGTCGCCGCCCGTGCGCCCGTCACGCCGTAGCCAGTTTCTCACTGATGTAATCGACGACCGAGCCGACCGTCGTCAGCTCGAGCGCCACCTCGTCGGGGATGTTGATCCCGTAGCTGTCCTCTAGCTCCATTGCAAGCTCCACAAGATGCAGCGAGTCGGCGTCCAAATCGTTCTTGAAATTCGCCTCCATGCTGATCTTGCTTGCATCGATCTCCAGTTCTTCGGAGAGCGTCTTGCTTAGCGCTGCGTAGATCTCGTCACGCGTCATCTGCGACGCCAACCGTAACAGCGTCGTCGGGTGACGAACTCGCTGCCGCGGCGTGCGCGTTCAGCTCGGCGATCGCGGCAGCCATGTGGCCGGTCACGTTGCCCTCCACCGACTGCGCGGCGAGGCGGATCGCCGCGGCGATCCCCTCCGCGTTCGACGAACCGTGCGCCACCACGGAGACGCCGCGCAGACCCAGCAGCAGCGCGCCACCGGTCGTGTTCGGGTCGATCTCCTTGCGCAGCTCGAACAACTTGCGTTTGGCCAGCAACCCGCCGAGCTTGGCGATCGTGTCCGACTTGATCGCATCGACCAGCGCCAGCATCGTCGCGCGCGCCGCGCCTTCGATCGACTTCAGCGCGACGTTGCCGGTGAAGCCGTCGGTCACGACGACGTCGGCCACACCGCTGACGATGTCGCGGCCCTCGACGTTGCCGAGGTAATTGAAGTGATGTGAGTTCTCGGGATCCTGCAGCAGCCGGCCGGCTTCGACGACCCGGTCGTTGCCCTTGCCGGCCTCCTCGCCGATCGACAACAGCCCGACGCGCGGGTTCTCGACGCCGAGCACGCGCGCGCTGAACTGCGCACCGAGCGTCGCGAACTGCACGAGCATCTCCGGCGGCACATCAACGTTGGCGCCGGCGTCGAGCAGCAGCGTCCGATTGCCGCGGCCATCCGGCAGGATCACCGCGATCGCCGGGCGCTTGACGCCCTTGATGCGCTTCATGTTGAACAGCGAAGCCGCCAGCGCCGCGCCGGTCGGGCCGGCACTCACGAGGGCGTCGGCATCGCCGCTACCGACAAGCTTCGCGCCGACGACGATCGAGGATTCGCGTTTGCTGCGAACTGCGAGCGCGGGATCGTCGTGGTTGGTGACTTCGTCGGGCGCGTGGACGATCGCGAACTCGCCGGCCTTCGAGTCGGGGCAGGCAGCGATCGCGTCTTGGGGGCCGACCAGCGTGATGCCGATCCCCTCGGCCGCGACGATTCGCGCGCCGGCGATCACTTCGCCGATGCCTGCGTCGGCACCCTGCACATCCAATGCGACATTCACCGTCATGACGTCAACAGCTGAGATTCTGCCACGTGCACGCTCCGGAAAAGCGGCAGCGGGCGGTTAGGAGTCGGTTTCGACGGCGTCGCGGCCGTTGTAGAAGCCGCATTCGCCGCAGACGCGGTGCGGCAGCTTCGGCGCACTGCAGCGCGGGCACTCGTTGACGTTCTTCGCGGTGATCTTGTGCTGCGAACGACGCTTGTTGGTGCGCGAGTGGCTCTGTTTTTGCTTCGGAACTGCCATATCGAACGCGGAAGGGTACCAGCAGGGCGGCCTAGAGCTCGAGTTCGCGAAGCTTTGCCCATCGCGGATCGAGCTGGGGCTCTTCTTCGCCCGCCGACAGATGCGAAAGCTGCTGCTTCGAGTTCTCGCATTCGGTGCAGAGACCGTTCTCGTCGACCGGACTGGAGATCGAGGTCGGCAGCATCAGGCCGATCGCGTCGCGCGTCAGGCCCGCGAGGTCCAGCTCGTTCTTCGCGTCGACGTACTCCGACGCAAGCTCTCGATCGAGATGCGGCTCGTGCACCTCGGAGTGGTCGATTTTCACCGCCAGGCTGTAGTCGCCGTAACAGCGCATGCACGGACCCTCGAGGTCGTGCTCGCCACGCAGGCGGATCACGTAGCCGCTGGTCGTGCGACTGACGTCGACCATCACGAGCGCCGGGTCTTCGGCCAACTTGTAGCGCTGCTCACCGAAGACGAAATCGCCGACCGGCACCGCGGCATCGAAGCGGATCCCGCCGCCGGGCTTAAGGCCGAGTTCGCCGAGATCGACGGTGTTGCTGACGGGCGGCATCGTTCATTCAATTTAGCGCCGCCGCGCCGGCGTGCTGCCGGATTTAACGGTTAGTCAATGAAGCCGAGCTGGCGCAGGATCGAGACGCTGTCGGAGTAGACGTCCTTGCGCTTGATCAGGCCGTTCTCGGTCGGGATTACGTCGACGCCGGCCCAGGAGATCTCCTTGCCGGTCGGCGCGACCTCAATATCGCCGCGTTTGACGGGCTGCGAATGCGTCGCGAAGGCCGTCCACTCCTGGGTGACGACGCCATCGCGCGCGTAGACGCGCACGCCTTCGAAGCGCAGGTCTGGCCAGCTCTTGAAGATCCCGGCGATGTGTTCGCGCACCGCCTCGCCCTCCGCGCGCTCGCCGGCGGTGTGGTTCTCGAACACCATGTCGGGAGCGTGCAGCGCCATGATCGCGTCGAGGTCGTGGGCATTCCACGCGTCGTTGTACGCGTCGATCATTTTTTCGAGTTCGGCGGGGCTGTCGGTAACGGAATCCATTAGCGTTGCGAGTGCTCAACCTACCTGAAATTGCTGACATACCGACAGGAGCAGCGAATGGCCTACGAAAAGCTTCACCGCGACGACTTCGAGACCAACGGCAACTGGAGCCTGGCGCGCAAGTCGCTCGGCGTCGAGTCGTTCGGCATGAACCTGGTTTCGATCGATGCCGGCGAACAGATCCCGGAGCACGACGAGGTCGACCGCGATCAGGAAGAGGTCTTCGTGATCCTGCAGGGTTCGCCCTCGATGGTGATCGACGGCGAAGAGATCCCGGTTGAGGCCGGCACCTTCATCCGCCTCGACCCGGAGCACAAGCGGACGGTCTTGAACACCGGCGACATCGTCGCCGACGTGCTGATCATCTCGGCGCCGCGTTCCAGCGGCTACAGCGACATGGGCTGGGCGTAGGCGAAATCGCCCAACGCCCGCTCGCTCCGCAACGGGGAAGCGGAGCGAGCAGACATAGGCGTCAGGGG
>JBOGYW010000155.1:0-3447 GCA_050696815.1 Solirubrobacterales bacterium
GCGTCGCAACGCTCATCGTGGTTGGGTACTTGCTGAGGGCCACGGAGTCCCTCCAACGGCACTGTTAGATCAGCGTTGGTCGATAGCGGACAAGCGAATACGCGCCACCATCCTCGCCGCCTCGGACTTGGCTCCGCATGTACGCAATGCGCTGCTTGAATAGGCTGACCCGTATGTCGTCCTGTGCCACCTTGCGATCGGGGCGGAAACGCTGGAACCGGACACCGACGGGCGCTTGGACCGATTGTGGCCTCGCGGGTTCGATCGGAATCTGTGGCGCCCGGTCGCTGAAATCCCTTGCTCCCACGGTTAGCCTCGATTTTCACGCACCGGGGACCCTGCACTCCTCGAATGTGAAGTATCGTGCCTTCCGGGTCATCTGTAGCAGAGCTTAGCCGAGCAGATCATTTTCGCGAATCTTCGTGGCCACCTCCTTCGCGAAGTCCTCTGCTTCATCCTCTTCAACTAGTCGATGCGTTATTAGCATCTTGTGCAAGAGATCCTTTGCTCGCGAATACGCAGCTCGCTGAGCGGATGATTGAGGACTTAGGTGCCGGTCAGGATCGGATCCAATCGCGGCGGTGGATCGGATCCAGTCGGGTTGTCGTGCACCGGAGGTCGGAGGCCGTTCACCGAGGACGCACCAGTGGTGGTCGGCACCAGGTGACGAGAGCTGCAAGGCGACAGGACGGTAAAGTTCCGACGTAGCCCGTCCTGACAAGCGGAGCAGGTTCTGCTCGGCTCGTCGACGATGGACCAAGAATTCGAGAGTCTTCGTCGGGAAGTGGCGCGCCGCGAGCGAGGGCGTGGCCGACGGTACCCGCAATCGCTGCGCGACCGGGTCGTCGATTGGGCGAGCGAGCGCCGGCGACGCGGAGCAGGATGGCTGGACCTCGCGGAGGAGATCGGGATCGCCGCTGAGAGCTTACGCCGCTGGACGTCGAGGGAGCTGCCACCAACGGCCATGGTGCCAGTGGAGGTGGTCCCGGGTATCGGTGCCAGTCACGCCGGTCGGCCATTGCGCGTCGTTACACGGGCTGGCCACAGCATCGAAGGGCTGACGCTCGTGGAAGCGATCGAGGTAGTGCGGAGGCTGGGATGATTCTGGGGACGACACGCGCGGTGCGAGTGTTCGCGTATCCGCAGCCGACGGACCTTCGCAAAGGGTACGACGGCCTTTTTGGGCTGGTGAAGACCGGCCTGGCGCGCGACCCACTCGGCGGCGAGCTGTTCCTGTTCGTGAATCGGCGGCGCGACGCGTGCAAGGTTCTTATGTGGGACGGGACCGGGCTGTGCATCTTTCAGAAGCGGCTCGAGCGCGGTCGGTTCGCGCCGTTGTGGCGCGACGATGCGACCGCGGTACGTCTGACCGCGACGGAGCTCGCGCTGTTCATCGAGGGCTGCGAGCTGATCGGCCGCCGCGCACTGTCTCCCGAGGCTGTCGTGGCGAAATCGCTTGTTTCGGAACGCGCGATGTGATCTATAGAAAGCGTGCGCGCGCACGACCTCGAGAAGGAGCAGGACATCGAGCACCTGCGCCGAGTCGCGGTCGCGATGCACGCGCAGATCGAGCAGCTCGTCGCGGCGCTGGCGCGCAAGTGCAAGGAGCTCGAGAGCCTGAAGGGGAGCAAGGACGAGCTCCAGCGGACGCTGGCCTTGATCGAGACCCTGACGAACAAGAAGAAGGCGCTCGAGAAGAAAGCTGCCGGTGACAAGCCGCTGGCGAAGCCGCGCGCGACGACAGGACCCACGAAGCAGCCGGGGCTCAAGGCGGTCGAGCGGCTGTACAAGCTGGAGGGCGCCGAACTCGTCTGCGATAGCTGCGGCGGCGAGATGAACGCTCTGGTCGACCAGTTCGAAGAGTCGGAGATGGTGGATGTCGTCGAGGTCGAGTACCAGCTCGTCCAGGTCAAGCGGCAGAAGTACGTGTGTCGGTGCGGTGGTTGCGTCAAGACCGCGCCAGGTCCAGAGCGCGCCGTCGCGGGAGGACGGTACTCACTCGACCTCGCGATCAAGATCATCATCGACAAATACCTCTATCATCTGCCGCTCGCGCGCCAGGCGCGCATGATGGGGCAGCACGGATTCGAGGTGACCCCGTCGACGCTGTGGGATCAGCTCTACGTCGTCGCGCAGCGGTTGAAGATCACCGTCGCCGAACTGCAGGCACATGTGCTGAGGCAAGCCGTGATCGGTCTCGATCAAACCGGTTGGCCGCGGCTCGATGGCGCAGGGACCAAGCCGTGGCAGATGTGGTGTCTGACTGCACCAGGTGCCGTCGTCCATCGCATTCGCGACAACAAGAGCGCTGACACGTTCAGGGCTCTCGTCGGCGCATACGAGGGTGTTATCGTCTGCGATGCCGCGGCGACCCATGAAGCTGGTGCACGTGGATCGCCGAAGATCGTGCTCGCGGGGTGCTTCGCGCACTGCTTTCGCAAGTTCAAGGAGGCGGAGCCGGATCATCCTGAGGCCGGGCTCGCGATGAAGTGGATCGGCGCACTGTACGAGATCGATGCTCGCGCCGATGGCGATCTCGTCCGCCTCGCCGAGCTTCGTCGCACCGAGTCCGCCGCCGTGCTCGCCGAGCTCAAGACGTGGTTGTGGGAGCAGGCCACACTCAAGTCGTTGTCGATCGGCAAGGCCGCCGGCTACGTGATCGCGAACTGGAATCGCCTCACGCGATTCCTCGACGATCCGCGCATCCCACTCGATAACAACGCGACGGAGCGCGGCATCCGCGGTCCGGTCGTCGGACGACGAAATCACTACGGCTCGAAGTCGCGCGGCGGAACTCAGGTCGCGTCGATCTTCTACAGCCTGCTCGAGACCGCAAAGCTTCATGCGGTCGATCCCGCGGCCTACCTGCGCGCCGCGATCCTCGCGGCCGATCGCGGCGAGATCCTGCTGCCGTGGAGTATGCCACCGTAACCGAGTGCCACGAGCGCCGAACAACTTGCGAACACAGTGGCGAGGTCGCGGCCAACGCCGCCGGCATCGATCGCGATCTGCCGGCGCTCGCGCCGTCTGCCGAGGCGACGCGGCATCCGATAGCGGTGGCATCCTTGGGCTGCGCATACTGCCGCCGCCGGCGACGGCCTCGCGATGAGCCGGCATGCACAGCGTCGCTGGCCGCAACTCGGCGGCAGCGGGCCTCTCCGAAAAGCGGCGGAGTCTACTCGAGCGGCCCGTCGTCGTCAGGACGGGCTACGTCGGAACTTTACAATCGGCTGGCAGTGAGCCGCACGGCTGAGGTTGGCTCGTTGCAGATCGGTTGGCAGTAAGCCGCGCCCGGGCGGCCCGGTGGAGAACACCCTGGCGGTGCTGCTCGGAGCCGCGTGCGGGTCAGAACGGGTCGGCGCGGCGCTCGGCGGCGAGCCGGGCAACGACGCGGCGACGGTAGTCGTCAAGGATCTGGCGGAGCTGGTCGCAGGCGTGGGCCAGGAC
>JBOGYW010000156.1:0-3335 GCA_050696815.1 Solirubrobacterales bacterium
AGCGCAGAAAGGTCGATTTACCGCAGCCCGATGGGCCGATCAGCGCCGTCGCGAGGTTGCGGTTCATGTTCGTCGTCACGTCGGCAAGGGCGTGCTTCGCGCCGTACCAGATGTTCGCGTCCTTGACCTCGAACACCGGCGTCGTCGCCTGGCGCGGCGTGCGCGCGGGGCGCAGAGCGGCTCCGGGGTCGGCGGCAATGTGAACTCGCTGCGGCGCGGACTCGGCCGCGACGCCGCGTGTGATCGTCTCGAAATCGTTCATGAACTCTCGTATTTCTTTCGGGTTCGATTGAGCATCGTGCGTGCGAACACGTTCGCGATCAAGATCAACGTCATCAGAGTAAGCGCAGATCCCCAAGCGCGCTGAAATCCGGTCGGATCGGCGGCTTCGGAGAGCTGGAAGATCGTCACCGGAATGTTCGGCATCGCGTGATCGGCGAACGGGTTGAGCACGTAGGTGTTCGGCGAAACCAGGTTGGTGAGGATCTGCGGCGCCGTCTCACCGGCCGCGCGAGCGGCCGCGAGCACGACGGCGGTCATCACCGCGCCGGTGATCGTCGGCAGGATCGCTCCGATGATCACGCGCCAGCGGGGCACACCGAGCGCCTCGGCGCCCTCGCGCAGCGAACGCGGCACCAGCGACAGCACCTCCTGCGTCGTGCGGGCGATCATCGGCAGCATGATCACGGCCAGCGCGAGCGCTGCCGCGAAGCCGTTTTGATGCCGGCCGGCGACCAGCAGGCCGTAGATGAAGATGCCGACGATGATCGTCGGCAGGCCGTTCATCATGTCGAGCGTCAGTCGCACGACGCCGCCGAAGCGCGGATTCGCGAACTCGGTCGTGTAGACGGCGGTCATCACCGCGATCGGTGTGGCGATCGCGGTCGCCAACAACGTGATGATCGCGGTACCGACGATCGACGGGCCGATACCGCCCTCGGTCGGATTCTTGGTCAGGAAGTCGATGCTGATCGCGTCGATCCCCTGCGAGACAACCGTGTAGAGCATGATCCCGAGCGCCGCGACGGCCGCGAAAGCACCGAGCGTCGAAACAATCTGGGCGAACCTGCTGATCACCATGCGGCGCTTCAGATTGCCGCTCGCGACCAGCGGCGACGCCGGGTCGAATGGCAGCTGGTAGTCGTCGCCCGGCGTGATCGCCGCGCCACCGGTGGTTGCGCTCATGCCATCTTCCTCTCCACGTCAAAGCGGTTCGCGATCCAGATCGCGGTCAGGTTCGCGGCCATGCCGATCACCAGCAGCAGCACGCCCAGGTAGAAGAGCGCCGATACGTGAAGGTCGGACACCGCGCCGGGAAACTGCGAAGCCAGGCGGGCGGCGAGCGTGTCGCCCGGCAGGAACAGTGAAGTCTGCACGGCGTTGCCGCCGCCGATCACCTGTGCGACGGCGATCGCTTCGCCGAGCGCGCGGCCCAGCGCAAGCAGCGACGCCGCGGCGATGCCGGCGGCGCACGACGGCAGATCGACCCCGCGGACGATCTCCCAGTGAGTCGCACCGAGCGCCTCGGCGCCGTCCTTCATTTCGCGCGGCACGGTTAGAAAAAGATCGCGGCTGAGCGAGCCGATGATCGGCAGGATCATCAGCGAGAGAATCAGACAGGCAGTGAAGGTGCTCGAACCGCTTGCCTGCGGTTCACCAAACAGCGGAATGAAGCCGAGCGTTTCGTGCAGGAACGGTTCGAGGTGCTTCGCCGACCACGGCGCCAGCACGATCAGGCCCCAGAAGCCGACAACGACGCTGGGCACGGCGGCGAGCATCTCGACCAGCGGGCCGACGACCTTCGCCACGGGACCAGGCGCAAGCTCAGACAGATACAAGCCAATGACGACGCCGACCGGCAGCGCGATCAAGAGGGCGAACGAAGCGGTGATCAGCGTGCCGACCAGCGGCACCCAGGCGCCGTAGACGCCCTCCTTGTCGGCGCCGGCGTTTGGGTTCCAAACCGGATCGGTGATGAAGCCGAGTCCGAAGGAGTTGAACGCCATCTTCGAACCGGTCACGACCTGGTATCCGATCCCGACCAGTGCGAGGATCGCGAGCACCGCGGCGAGCAGCGAAAGCGCCAGCATCACCTTGTCGCCGGTGGAGCCTTTTTTCCTGGTTTTTTGCGCCATTGGCGCAAGAGTAGAGGCGTTTTTAGCGCGTATTCATTTTGTTCACCACATTGATACGAGATCGCAACAAGTTGTTTTCCAGGCATAGCGATACTCGCCTCGACCCATTCAGATTCGTCCGCAAGAGAGGCAATTGGAACGTATGAATCTTCACCGTAAATCGAACCTCAAGTGGCTCGTCGCCGCGCTGGTCGCGTGCATGAGCTTCGTCGTCGGCAGCGGCGTATCTCAGGCCGCTGTGAGCCCGGCTGTCACCGGCTCGGGTTCGACCCTCGTCGCACCCCTAGTCACGGAGTGGAACAGCCGTCTCGGCGGCGGCATCACCTACGGCGGTGGTGGCTCCGGCAAGGGCATCTCAGACATCTCAAATGGCACCGTCGACTTCGGCGCCAGTGACGCTCCGATGACCAAGGACCAGAAGTCCAAGTGCACCGGCTGCGTCACCATCCCGGTCTCGCTGAACGCCGTGGGCGTCACTTTCAACCTGCCGGGCATCACCCACCTCAAGCTCACCGGGGATGTGATCGCGGCGATCTATAAGGGCCAGGTCAAGACCTGGGACGACGCCAAGATCAAGAAACTCAACAAGGGCGTCAGTCTGCCTTCGACGGCCATCACCCCGGTTCACCGCCTTGACGGTTCCGGCACGACTTACAACTTCGTGCGCTGGCTCTCCAGTGCTGTGAAGTCGTGGCGCTCCTCGCCAGGCTTCGGCACGCTTGTCGCATGGCCGGCCGGTGTCGGCACGGCGGCCTCTGGCAACAGCGGTGTTGCCAACGCAGTCAAGTCCACAGGCGGCGCGATCGGCTACGTCGGTGTCGACTACATGATCCCGAACAAGCTCCCGGCAGCTCAGATTGCGAACGCGGCGGGCAAGTTCCTCTACCCGAACCTGAAGAACGTGATCGCGGCCGGTAACGCCGTGAAGGTTCCGAAGAACGGCGAGGTCATCGGCGTCAACGCCCCGAAGACGGCGAAGAAGGCCTACCCGATCGCGGCTTTCAGCTACGTGATCACCAAGAAGGGCTCGGCGAACGTCGCCGGGGTCAAGCAGCTGATCAACTACGCGCTTGGCAAGGGCCGCGGCCTGCGTGCCGACATCGGCTTCGCTCCGCTGCCGAAGCCGGTTGTGAAGGTCGCAAAGAAGGAAGTCAAGACGCTTTAGCTGCGCAACGACGAGCTATCAGTTCGAATCGGCCG
>JBOGYW010000157.1:0-3309 GCA_050696815.1 Solirubrobacterales bacterium
GAGCGCCGACACGTTCCGCGCGCTCGTCGGCACCTACGAAGGCGTCATCGTCTGCGATGCGGCGGCGACACATGGTGCCGGTGCGCGTGGATCATCGAAGATCGTGCTCGCCGGATGTTGGGCGCACTGTTTTCGCAAGTTCGAAGATGCGGAGCCGGATCATCCCGAGGCTCGCGCCGCGATGACCCGGATCGGCGCGTTGTACGAGATCGATGCTCGCGCTGATGGTGATCCTGTCCGGCTCGCCGAGCTTCGTCGCACCGAATCTGCAGCAGTGCTCGCTGAGTTCAAGACTTGGCTGTGGGAGCAGGCTGTGCTCAAGAGCCTGTCGATCGGGAACGCCGCCGGCTACGTGATCGCGAACTGGGATCGGCTGACGCGGTTTCTCGACGATTCGCGCATTCCTCTCGACAACAACGCGACCGAGCGCGGGATCCGCGGTCCGGTCGTCGGACGCCGCAATCACTACGGCTCGAAGTCGCGCGCGGGAACGCAGGTCGCGTCGAGCTTCTACAGTCTGCTCGAGACGGCGAAGCTTCACGGCATCGACGCCGCGGCGTACCTACGCGCCGCGGTGCTCGCCGCCGACGGCGGCGAGGTCCTCCTGCCGTGGCACATGCCGCGGCCGCCAGACAGCGTCGGGCATCAAGCAACACCGAAGTAGACGGCCGCTGCCGAGGTCGCGACCCGGCGTGGATAACTCCACATTCAATAACGCGAGCGCGTATCGCGATACTGAGTCGCGTCGCCGCGATGTCGCCAGCGCCGCTGATGTCCGCATTCACGTCCGGACGAACGTGGGCAGCGGCCGTAGTCGGGTGGGCGACGGGTGTTGCGCGAGACGCGGCGCCCACCAAGGTCCCGGAGTTGAGACCTCGTGAGTCGCGCTGACATCGGTAGTGCTCGTGCCCGACGACGGGTGACGACAGCAGCGGCGCCGTCACATTGGGGACCGGGCGTCGGGACTGGTCCGAAAAGCCGCGGAGGATACGCTCGGGGGACGGGCTCGTCAGGACGGGCCAGGTCGGAACCTTACGGACGTTCGACATGCGTGTCTCCGAGAAGTTCTGACGGATCAATACCATCGCGCCGGGCATGCGACTAATGCTTCGTGCTGAGCCAGGCCATCAGGAATGCGGATGCTATCGAGGAAGCGCAGCGCGCGGAGCCGCGCCGGCGTCAGTAGCGCCAGTCCGGGCGGAACATCACGGCGATGCGCGGGCCGGGGGCGTGGGCGACCTTGGGGATGGCGTGGCGAGGGACAGCGCGGCGCGCATGGCGTCGAGGATGCCGGCGCAGACGTCGGCGGCGGGGACGCTGCCGAGCAGGCGCGGCGTGGCGACGACGTGGTCGTACATGCGGCGGGTCTCGCTGTGCCAGGTCAGCGAGCGCTCGAGGTCGTCGAACAGCTGATCGTGGCCGCGGACCCAGCCCGGGACGTGCGTGTGCAGAGCGCCGGAAGCGCTCCGAGCCGGGTCAACCCGCATGCGATTGCGGCGCTGCGCGAGATCGGATCGATATCACCGGCCAGCACAGCAAGTCGGTCGACGCGATCGATCCTGCGAGCATCGACGCGGTGATCACGCTGTGCGCCGAGGAGGTGTGTCCGGTATGGCCAGGCGAGATCGCACGCATGCACCGGCCGCTCGCTGATCCAGCGAGCGTGCAGACGGAGACATCCGCCGCGACTGTGGCCGCGCTGTTTCGTGTGGTACGCGATGAGTTGCGGTGCCGCTTGTGGCTGCTCTCGAGCGCGAACCTGCCGGATGGCGTCTCGCTGGGTCCCCCGATTGACGCCGAGCTCCCCGCGATCGATGCGCTGATCCGCGCGAGCGCTCTACCGGCCGAGGTCGTACGAGATCGCTTCCCGGAAGCGTACGTGGTGGCGCGCCGCGGCGGCGAGGTCGTCGGCGTCGCCGCGCTCGAGACACACGATCGGGCGGGCCTGCTGCGATCGGTCGCGATTGCGCCGGCCGAACGCCGGGTCGATGCCGCCGAGCTCGACGACGTCTTGCAGGACGTGTTTGTCCGCGTCCAGCGCGGGCTCCCGGGTCTTCGCGACGAGGAGCGATTCACCTCGTGGCTGTTCCAGATCGCGTAGCTCGATCGCCGAACACCGGCGCACGCGCGCGCGTCATGCTTTTAACCGATGCCCCGGACGACGCGGAAGTCGTCGCCGAGCCGAACGATGACGATCGCGATGCCGCGCGCGCATTGGCTTGCTGCGTTTCGATCTTCGTCGCGCGTTTGCCGTCACCCTATCGAGAGGCAATCACGCTGGTCGAGCTGGAAGGGCTTGAGCGGGAGCGCGCTATTTGAGGGCGATGCGGGAGCGGTAATGAAGGTTCCCGTTCCGGTTCCGGTGCGCTCCCAGGATACACCCGAGCTGCACGCTCGGCTGAAGACGGCGATCGCGGCGCGTAGCGTCGACTTCGGTGCCCGGCCTCGCCGCCAAACCGGTTATCGAGCTCAATCGATACCGTTAGGATATGTGGTCGAGCCCGATGTCGAGCGCCCGAACGCTCTGCGTCAGCCAACCCATCGACAGGAGATCGACGCCGGTCGCCGCCATGGCGCCAGCGTTCGCAGGCGTGATGCCGCCGGAGGCTTCGGTGATGGCCCGGCCGTCGACGAGGCCGACCGCCCGGCGGAGCTCCTCGGGGCCCATATTGTCGAGAAGAACGGCGTCGATCTCGAAGTTTAGCGCCTCTGCCAGTTGATCCAGCGTGTCGACCTCGATCTCGACTTTGACCATGTGGCCAGCCGCCGCCCGTGCGCGCTCGAGTGCTGCCCGTATGCCGCCCGCGACCGCGATGTGGTTGTCCTTGATGAGGATGCCGTCGTCGAGGCCGAAGCGATGGTTCGCCCCGCCGCCGGCGCGGATGGCGTATTTCTGGATCGCGCGCAGGCCGGGAAGCGTCTTGCGGATGTCGATGACGCGCGCCTTCGTGCCACGCACGGCCTCAACGACCCCGGCAGTGGCCGTGGCGATGCCGCTCATGTGGCAGATAAAGTTGAGCGCGACGCGCTCGGCCGTGAGCAGGCCGCGCGCGGGACCCTCGAGCGTCGCGATCACGTCGCCCGACGCGACATGGGAACCGTCCCCTCGGATGATCGAGGCGGCGATTGCGGGGTCGATGAGGCGGAAGGCCATGAGCGCGAGGTCGACGCCGGCGACGACACCGGCCTGGCGCACGGCAAGCGAAACCTTGGCGCGCACGTCACTCGGAACGATAGCGTCTGTAGTGAGGTCGCCGGCGCGGCCAAGATCCTCGAGCAGCGCTGCGCGGACGATTGGCTCGATGAGGA
>JBOGYW010000158.1:0-3282 GCA_050696815.1 Solirubrobacterales bacterium
ATATGGGGAATTTCGATCGATCTCACAATTAATCGATCGGACGCCCGTGTTACGGTTCATCGACCTCTTGGGAAGGCACAGCGAAGGGACTAAAAATGCCTGATCAATCGCGCGATACTCGCTTCATTTTCATCACCGGCGGGGTTGTCTCGTCGCTTGGAAAGGGCATCGCAGCGGCGGCGATCGGGCGTCTCCTGGTGGCTCGCGGCCTCTCCGTACAGATCCAGAAGTTCGATCCGTACATCAACGTCGACCCCGGCACGATGTCGCCGTTCCAGCACGGCGAGGTCTTCGTGACGGAGGACGGCGCCGAGACCGACCTCGACCTCGGCCACTACGAGCGCTTCACCGGCACCAACACTTCACGCGGCTCGAACATCACGACCGGCGCCGTCTACAACCAGGTGATCCGCAAGGAGCGCCGCGGCGACTACCTCGGCGGCACCGTGCAGGTGATCCCGCACATCACCGACGAGATCAAGGCGCGCATCGACCTGATCGCCGAGACGGAAGATGTGGACGTCGTGATCACCGAGATCGGCGGCACGGTCGGCGACATCGAATCGCTGCCGTTCCTCGAGTCGATCCGCCAGTTTCAGCAGGACCGCGGGCGTTCGCACTGCATGTTCCTGCACCTCACGCTGGTGCCGTACATCGCGCACGCCGGCGAACTGAAGACGAAGCCGACGCAGCACTCGGTCAACGAACTGCGCCGCATCGGTATCCAGCCGGACATGCTGATCTGCCGTTCCGAGGAGCCGCTCGACCAGGACATGCGCGACAAGATCGCGCTGTTCACGAGCGTGCCGAAAGATTCCGTGATCAGCGGCGAGAACGTGCCGGACATTTACCAGGTGCCGCTCGTCTACCGCAAGCAGAACGTCGACGACCGGATCCTGCAGCACTTCGGCATCGAGGCCGGCCCGCCGAACCTCACGGAGTGGGAGGCGCTGGTCGACAAGGCGGCTGCGACCGTCGAAGCCGAGCCGGTGCGGATCGCGCTGGTCGGCAAGTACATGGGCCTCGCCGACGCGTACCTGTCTGTCACCGAGGCGCTGCGCCACAGCGCGATCCATCACGATCGCAAGCTCGAAGTCGTCTGGATGAACTCCGAAAAGCTCAGCCACGAAGAGATCGAGGCGACGCTGAAGACCGTGCACGGCGTTTTGATCCCCGGTGGCTTCGGAATTCGCGGGGTGGAGGGCAAGATCCACGCCTCGCGCGTCGCGCGCGAGCAGAAGATTCCGTTCCTCGGCATCTGCCTCGGTATGCAGATGGCAGTCGTGGACTACGCACGTCACGTCGCCGGCTTCGAGGGCGCCAACAGCACCGAGTTCGACCCGGAGACACCGTTCCCGGTGATCGATCTGCTGCCGGACCAAAAAGAAGTCGCGGATATGGGCGGCACGATGCGGCTGGGCGCCGACCCGGTGAAGCTGCATGAGGGCACCCGCGTGCGCGAGACCTACGACGAAGCCGTGATCTACGAGCGTCACCGCCACCGCTTCGAGGTCAACAACCACTTCCGCAAGCGCCTCGAGGCGCAGGGCCTGGTGTTCAGCGGCACGTCGCCGGACGAGCGCCTCGTCGAGTGCATCGAGGTGCCGGAACACCCGTACTTCGTCGCGTCGCAGTACCACCCCGAGTTCAAGTCGCGCCCGCTGCGCCCGCAGCCGCTGTTCCGCGACTTCGTCGGCGCCGCTGCCGCGCACACGCCCGAGGACGAGCCGGCGCGGATCGACACCGGCGAGATCGACGCGGTGGACCCGGACGGTTCGAACATCGCGGCCTCCGGCTCCTCTGAAGTCGCGCACTAAAACAAGCCGCATTACAACGAAGTCGGCGATCACCCGTATGCTGGCCGCGTGCTGAGTCTTCGCAGGGGCATCGTCGTGGAGATCGAGCGTGCCGCTGCCGGCGTGCGCGGGATCGAACGCGTCGTCGTGGACGTGGGCGGCGAGAATCGTCCTGCATACGCCGACATCGGGCTGGTCGGCGGCTGCGTCGTCGGTGACGAGGTCGTCGTCAACACCGAGGCTCTCGACCTGCAGCTCGGCTCGGGCGGCAGCGACGTCGTGCTCGTCAACCTGACGCGTGGGTTGGACGGCGAGGCGAGCGCCGACCGCCACGTGATGAAGCTCAACTACTCGCCGCTGCAGCACGGCGTGGACCCAGTCGAGCCAGAGCGGATGCAGCTGCCGCTCGGCAAGCCGGTCGCGGTCTTCCAGCTGCACGGCCAGCTCGCGCCGGTCGCCTGGGCGGCGGCGCGGCAACGCGAAGGCTTGAAGGTCGGCTACGTGCAGACCGGCGGCGGCGCGCTGCCGGGCTCGCTTTCGACCACCGTACGTGAGCTGCGGGCACGCGATCTGCTTTGTGACCATCTCACGGCGGCGCCGGCCTACGGCGGCGAGGGCGAAGCGATGTCGACGATCGGAGCGCTGCACGCGGGCCTCAGCGAGCGCGGCTGGGACTGCGCGATCGCCGGTCCCGGTCCCGGGATCATCGGTTCGGCGACGGCGCTCGGGCACGGCGGGATGGTCGCGCTCGACACCGTGCACGCCGCGCTCGCGCTCGGCTGCGAGGCGGTGATGGTCGCGCGCGCCTCCAACGGCGATCCGCGCGAGCGACATCAGGGGATCTCGCATCACACGCAGACGGTGTTGGAGCTGCTGCTTGGCGAGGTCACTGTGGGCCTGGGCCCGGATGCCCCGCGGATCGCACAGCTCGATCGCCACAACGTCGTGGGATGCACTCCGGATCTCGACGGCTACGCCGCGTCGGGGCTGCCGTCGCGCACGATGGGTCGCGCGCTGACAGACGATCGGCTGTTCTTCGAACAGGCGCTCGCGGGCGGCCACGCGCTTGCCGCAGCCGTGCAATAACCGGTACTTAGCGGCCGGAACCGTGTTGAGAACGGGAGAAGGCTTGTAAGTTGCCTGTTCAAGAGCTTGTCCACTTCCGCGACCAAAACATCCGCTGCACTTGCGCTCGTAGCCGCGATCACCGCCTTGCTGGCGATCGCCGCTGTCGCGCGCGCTCAGACCTTTAGCGTCGACACCGCGAGCGACTCGTCTGCGCTGCAGTGCGCTACGCCGGCCACCGCCGACGGCGACTGCTCGCTGCGTGGAGCGATCATTGCGGCCAACAACACCGGCGCCGCGGACACGATCGACTTCAGTTCGAGCTGGGGCTCGATCTTCATCAACTCGCCGCTGCCGGACGTGAGCGCGCCGGTCACGATCAGCGCCGTCGGCCGTGACGTGACGGTGCGAGGTGCATACT
>JBOGYW010000159.1:0-3222 GCA_050696815.1 Solirubrobacterales bacterium
AGTTAGTTGAAATTGACGAACGAAACAGCGCCCACTGTGAGGCCAAGCACCATCTAGCGAATCGGACACTGGTTGAGCGACAAAAGGTTGTTGTTCCAGTCCCCATCGGCGTAGGTGCGCAGGTATGGCGCTCGCCCGCCAGCCCGAACGACTCCCACGTCCGATCGCCTTCCGCTGGTCAGATCGACGACATAGAACGTGTTCCTCTTTTCGTCGATGCTCGCGATCACAGCCTCGCGCGTCCAGACCCACGTCGGCGGGTTCCCCACATGAGTGATGTGGTCGTGCGTGCTCTGAGGATTCGGCTTCGAGATGCAGGTTACTTGGCAGTTGCGGATTTCGGCCCAACGTGATCACCCGTTTCGGTCGAAGCTGATCACCCGTTTCGGCGGAACGTGATCACCCGTTTCGGTCCAAGCTGATCACCCATTTCGGAGGATGCTGATCGGGCGTTTCGCTCGATCGTGATCAGCCGGAAACAAGGCCGTGGGATCCCTAGCCCTGGCGTACTCTCCCTCCAACTCATCTCCGGAGAGAGTGCGTGCCAGCTGAGAGGATCTCTATGCGAAAAGTGCTCGACACCTTGCGCCTCACCTTCGACTTGAAGCGCAGCCAGCGGGAGGTCGCCCGGACGCTGCGGCTGTCGCAGGGCTGCGTCAGTGGGTATCTGACTCGGTTTGCCGCGAGTGGCCTTTCCTGGCCACTCCCCGGCGACCTGGGCGAGGCGGAGCTCGAGGGTCATCTCTTCAAACGGCCGGCCATCGCCTCGTCGGCCACGCGTCCGGTGCCGGACTGGGCCACGATCCATTCGGAGCTGAAGTCGAAGGGCGTCACGCTGCAACTCCTCTGGATCGAATACAAGCGGCAACACGCCGACGGATATCAGTATACTCAATTTTGCGCGCGCTACGCCGCCTGGGCAGGCACCATCGAGCCGGCGTTGCGGCAGGTGTATGTCGTCGGCGAGCGCACCTTCGTGGATTACGCTGGCCCCACCGTGCCGATCGTCGATCCAAAGACCGGCGAGGTGCGCGAGGCCCAGATCTTTGTCGGCGCACTGGGCGCGAGTCACTTGCTCTACTGCGTCGCGACGTGGACGCAGACGCTGCCCGATTGGATCAGCGCGCACGTGCGGATGCTCGAGTATTTCGGCGGCGCGACGACGCTCACCGTTCCCGACAACGCCTCCGCGCTCGTCCGGCACCCGTGCTACTACGAGCCGGAGATCAATCCGACGTATCGCGAATTCGCCGCCCACTACTCCACGGTGATTTTGCCGGCGCGGGTCGCCTCGCCTCGCGACAAAGCCAAGGTCGAAACCGCGGTCCAGATCATTGAGCGAGAGGTGCTGGCGCCCCTGCGCCACGAGCGCTTCGCCAGCCTCGCCGACCTGAATCACGCGCTCGCCTTTGCCCTTGAGCGGGTGAACAATCGGCCCTTCCAGAAGCTCGCCGGAAGCCGGCGCAGTGTCTTCGAGGCGACCGAGCGCGCCGCGCTCCGGCCGTTACCGGCCAGCCGCTACGAGCTGGCCGAGTGGCGCACCGCCAAGGTCAACATCGATTACCATATCTCTGTTGAGAGTCATTGCTATAGCGTTCCCTATTCCCTCGTCGGCGCGGCCGTCGAGGTGCGGCTCACGGCGACCGCGCTCGAAATCTTGCACGCGGGCAAGCGGGTGGCGGCTCACGCGCGGAGCGCCCTGAAAGGCCGCTTCACCACCGACGCCACGCATCGCCCCAAGTCCCACCAGCAGCATCTCGAGTGGACGCCGTCCCGGCTCATCCGCTGGGGCACCGACATTGGGACGGCCACCGGCCGGGTCGTCGAACAGCTCCTCGCCCGCTTTCCGCATCCTGAACAAGGGTACCGGGCCTGCTTGGGACTCATCTCCCTCGGGCGACGCTACGGCAATGCCCGGCTGGACGCGGCCGCGACCCGCGCCCTCGCCACCGGGGCCATCGGCTATCGGTCGATCAAATCCATGCTCGCGACGGGAGTCGATCGGCTCCCGCTCGAGGCGCCGCGCGACCCCACGCTCCGCTTGCCGACCACGCACGACAACCTCCGCGGCGCGGCGTATTACGGCGGCACCCCGATCGCGCTGCCGCTCGCACCGCTCGATCACGACGGCCGTCCCGGCGAGGGCTTCGTACGCACGCTGCTCACCCTCACCCAGGAGCCCTGATCATCTCCCGATTTCATTGCCTGATTCTTCGGGTCGTCCGTGATGCTCGCGATTCATCATCGTTTCCTCATTCCTTGAGAGACTCATGCTTCATCAACAAACGCTCACGCTGCTCCATGCCCTCCGGCTCCCCGGCATGGCGCAAGCGCTGGACGAGCAACAGGGCGTCCCTGACCTCGCCCAGCTCAGTTTCGACGAGCGCCTTGCGCTCCTCCTCCAGCGCGAGCAGGGCGCCCGGGATAACCGCCGGCTCACTCGACTCCTGCAGCTCGCGCGCTTGCGCGTCCCGGCCTGCGTCGAGGACATCGACTTCCGCGCCAAGCGCGGCCTGGATCGGCCCACGGTCATGCGGCTCGCCAGTGGCGACTGGATTCGCGCGCATCAGGTCACGCTCATCGTCGGCCCCACGGGCACCGGGAAGACGTGGCTCGCCTGCGCCTTGGGGCAGAGTGCCTGTCGCCAGGGCTTCACCGTCCGGTATGTGCGCGTCCCGCGGCTCCTGAACGAGGACCTCGTGCGAGCGCGAGCCGACGGGTCCTACGGCAAACTTCTCCAACAGCTCGCCAAAACCGAGCTATTGATTTTGGACGACTGGGGACTTGCCTCCCTTGGCGATCGCGAACGACGCGACGTGCTCGAAATCGTCGAAGATCGAACGGACCGTCGCGCCACGCTGGTCACGAGTCAGATCCCCGTCGATCACTGGCACGATCTGGTGGGCGACCCCACCTTTGGCGACGCGATTCTCGATCGGCTCGTCCATCATGCCCATCGGATCACGCTGACCGGGGCCTCGCTCCGGCGCATCCCGACCAATACAAAAACCCAGTCCGACTAACCATCACCGGATCCCGTGACCTTCCGTTTCCAGCATCGACCGACCGCGTGATCAGCATCGACCGAAATGAGTGATCAGCTTCGACCGAAAGGGATGATCACCTTCCGCCGAACCAGGTGATCAGCTTCGAGCGAATTGGGTGATCAGCTTCGCCGAAATACGCAGATGGTGCTCACCATTCCCTTCCACGATCAAATCG
>JBOGYW010000160.1:0-3132 GCA_050696815.1 Solirubrobacterales bacterium
GGTGGGGTGGTCGCCAACCAGCTGCCCTCGTCGCTGCTGCTCGGGGTGATCGCGGTCGTGCTGTTCTACGGCTCGTACGAGCTGTTCAACTGGCGGCCGCCGGCCGCTCGGTTGGCGCCGGATTCGACCGACGGCTACTCAGTGGCCGCCGACCGCGGCGTGACCGTGCTGATCGGCCTGATCGTCGGCGTGCTCGGCGGCGCGGTCGGGTTGATCCTCGGATCGCTGCGGCTGCCGGCGTTGTTGCGCTTCACCGGCGAGTCACCGCAGAAGCTCGTCGGCACCAATCTCTCGGCCGGCGTGGTCGTCGGCATCGCCGGTGCGATCGGCCATCTGACCGGCGGCTCCGCGGGCTTCGACTGGGAGGTGTTCGCGGTCGGCGCGGTTGCTTCGCCGCCCGGCGCGTGGATCGGCGCGCGGTTGACCGGTCGCCTGCCGACTCAGACGCTCGTGCGCGTGATCGCCGGAATCGTGCTGGCGGCGGCGATCGCCGTCGCGATCCAGGCCCTCACTTAGCGCCGTAGCGGTCGATCAGCACGCCTTCGCGCAGGCCGCCGCGGCCGACCTCCAGCTCCACGCCGAGGTGGTCGGCGAGCGAGCCGAGCACGAGCAGGCTGGCCGGCAGCAGGCGCGCGCGATTGAACTCGATGCCGAACTTCTGCGCCAACTGCTCGGCCGGCTGGGCGGTCACATGCGCCAGCACGCGGTCGGTGCCGGCGCGGTCGATCACTCCGCCGAGAATCGCCTGCGCCGTGCTTGCGCCGCCGCCGACCACCAGCGCCAACGGCCGTTCGGCGACCGGCGCGAGGTCGGCGAAGGCCTGTTCCACGTAGTCGCGCGCCGTCGCCAGCTGCGCGTCGGTGGGCGGATCGTCGGGCAGGAAGCGCGCCTGGATCGCAGCCGATCCGACGGCGAAGGTGGCGGTCGTCGGCTCGCCGCCGGGTGCGCAGTGCGTAACTTCGGTCGAGCCGCCGCCGGAGTCGATCACGACCGTCGGCCGGCGCACGCGGTGCATACCGCCGGTCGCGCCGATGAACGAGAAGCGCGCCTCGGTGTGGCCGTCGAGCACCTCCACCGGAAGGCCGAGCCGCGCGCCGATCCGCTCCGCGACCGCATCGCCGTTGGGCGCCTCGCGCACGACGTGGGTGGCGACGGCGCAGATCTGCTCGGCGCCGGTCTCGCGTGCGTACTCGGCGAGGTCGTGTGCGGCGGCTTCGGCTTCGTCGATCTTCGCGTCGATGATCCCGTCGGGACCGGCGCCGTCACCGATCAGCGTGAAGCGGCGACGGGTCGCGACCGCCACCAGCCCGTCCGCGTCAAGATCCGCGACCAGCAGTGCCGTCGTGTTCGAACCGACGTCGATGCATGCGCAGCGCATCGCCGTGAGAGCCTCTTGAACCCCTAGTGGCGGGTGTTCTTGAAGAGAGCGTTTCGGCGCTCGTCGGTGCGCTTCTGCAGGCGCCCCTGGACGAAGCTGCCGATGCCCGCGATCAGCGGGAAGAGAATCACCAGGCCGAGGCCGAAGAAGGTGACGACCTTGTCGTCGATCTCGCCGTACCAGCCCTGGCCGTTGTCGCCGGCGAAGGCGGTTGCGGTCATCGCAAAGACGATCGCAAGTGAAAGAAGCGCGATGCGGACGGCGTGTTTCGTCGTGAAACGCATTGGCGGTGACTATACAAGGCGGTCGGCGCGAATTTCGGCCTCCTGAAGCGAACCTGAACGACCGCGCCGGATTCACATTTTCAACCTGAAATGCGGCTAGGGTGCCGCTTCATGTCGATCTTCGAGGCGATCATTCTCGGCATCGTCCAGGGGCTGACCGAGTTCCTGCCGATCTCCAGCAGCGGCCACCTGCGAATCGTCCCGGCGATCGCCGGCTGGAAGGA
Source organism: Solirubrobacterales bacterium (assembly GCA_050696815.1). Classification (GTDB taxonomy): domain Bacteria; phylum Actinomycetota; class Thermoleophilia; order Solirubrobacterales; family JACPNS01; genus JACPNS01. Next base: position 1,887 of record JBOGYW010000160.1, read on the forward strand.
TCCCGGCAGCGCGTTCACCGCCGTGATCCAGCTCGGCACGATGGCCGCGGTCGTCCTCTACTTCCGCAAGGACATCGTCGAGATCACCACCGCGTTCATTCGCGGCCTGCTGCGCCGCGAGCGCGAAGAGGACGCCGAGCACATAAAGATGGGCTGGTATCTGGCGCTCGGCACGCTGCCGATCATCGTCTTCGGCGTGCTGTTCAAGGACCAGATCGAGACCGGCGCCCGCAATCTGTATCTGATCGGCTCGGCGCTGATCGTCTTCGGCCTGTTGCTCGGAGTGGTCGACGCGACCGCGAAGCGCGTGCGCGAACTCGACTCGCTGAACCGGGTCGACGCGGCGATCGTCGGTTTCGCTCAGTCGCTGGCACTTGTTCCCGGTGTGTCGCGCTCGGGCGCGACGATCACCTTCGGTTTGCTGCGTGGCTTCACGCGTCAGGACGCCGCGCGCTTCTCGTTCCTGCTGTCGATCCCGGCCGTCGTGTTGAGCGGCCTCTACGAGCTGAAAGACGCCGTCGGCCACTCGACCGGCGCGGGCACGCTCAGCCTCGTCGTCGCGACAGTTGCCGCGTTCATCACCGGTTACTGGTCGATCGCCTTCCTGCTGCGCTGGCTGGGCGAGCACTCGATGGCGATCTTCGTCGCCTACCGCCTGGTGCTGGGCGTGCTGGTGATCGGTTTGACCGCGGGTGGATTGATCTCCTAACCTGCGCGCATGCGCAAGCTCTCACAGTCGAAGCGCGTCCCGTTCTGGCTGTACTGGCGGATGTTCAACTACTGGCCGGCGATCCGCGGCACCGGCGCGCGCGTCACCTATGCGGCGCCCGACTGGACCGAGCTGCGCGTGAAGCTGAAGCTCGGCTGGCGCACCCGCAACTACGTCGGCACGATCTTCGGCGGCAGCATCTACGCCGCCGTGGACCCGTTCTACATGGTGATGGTGCTGCGCCAGATCGGCGACGACTACGTGGTCTGGGACCGCTCGGCGCGCGTCACGTTCAAACGCCCCGGCGACTGCACGCTCTACGCGGTGTTCGAGATGCCGGCCGCGGAGGTCGCGGAGCTGCGCGAATACGTCGACGAGCACGACAAAACTGAGCGCACCTACTCGGTAGACCTGAAGGACGCCGAGGGGCGTGTCTACGCGACGGTCGACAAGGTGCTGTTCGTCGCCCGCAAGGACTGGTTCAAGGAGCGGCAGGCGCGCCGCGCGGCGCGCTAGCGGAACTCAGCCGGGTGAGCG
>JBOGYW010000161.1:0-2927 GCA_050696815.1 Solirubrobacterales bacterium
GGCGTGCGTGCGACTGTCGACGCGCTGAAGCTGGTGTAGATCAGTGCGGTCGCCAGCAGAAGTGCGATCACGAGAGTTGCGATCAGGCGGGTCTTGCGCTTCCTTGATGGGTCCACGGGCGACCGGGATTATCGCAGGGTCACTCGTGGAGCAGGCCGCGATTCCAGATCACCACGAGGATCGTGACGAGGATCACGAGCGGCAGGCCGACGCCGAAGATCAGGAAATCCTGGCGACCAAGGATGTGGCCGACCATCCAGCCGAAGTTCATGCCGAAGAAGCCGGTCACTACCGAGAGCGGCAGGAAGATGCCGGCAATCACCGTGAACTGCTTCATGATGATGTTCTGGCGGTTGTCGAGCGCGGCCAGATAGATCTCGAAAACCCCCGAAACGCGGTCGCGAGAGGCGTCGGCCGACTCGGTGATGCGGATCAGGTGGTCCTGTACGTCACGGAAGTAGGCGGCGTTCTCCATCTTGCTGTCGGGCAGATGCCGCAGCGCCTCGTGCAGTCGCGTATAGGCCTCGCTCTGCCGGTGCACGACGCGGTTGACACGGCCGAGGTGGCGGCGGACTTCGTGGATGTCGCGGTCGCGCCCGGACAGCTCTCGGTTGAGGATCTCATCCTCGATCCGGTCGATATGGCGGTCGATGTCATCGAGCAACGGCGCGTAGGAATCGACCAGTGTGTCGAGCACCGCGTGCAGCATTTCGTGTCCGTTGAAGCTGCGCGCCTCGGATTTCCTGTGCAGATCGGCGAGTTCAACCGAAGGGTCGCGCGCGACCGTCAGCAGAAACTTTGGCGAGTAGACGATGTGCACTTCGGCGAGCCGGTCTTCATCGCCTTCCGGCGCCGATCCGTAGGCCACGAGGTAGATGTAGCCGTCGTACTCCTCGACCTTCGCGCGTTGGTCGAACTCCTGAAGGTCTTCGATCGTCAGCGGGTGCAGGCCGAGCTGCTCGCCGACCAGCGCGATCTCACTGTCGGTCACGGCGCGCAGATCGAGCCAGAAGTACGTGTCTTTCTGCAGCAACGTCGAGACCTCGCCGATGCCGGCGTTGGTGATGCAGGTGAGCTTTGAGCCGCTCGGCGGTGGTGGCGTTGGGTCGCTCTGGGACATCGCCTCCAATCTAACGACGTCGTCGTACGGCGCTGCAAAGCTCGTGTCAATTCGCATCTCAAACTGACACCTAGTGTCAGTTTGGCCAAGCCATCGGTACTCACAATGGGGAAACGTGCCTGCGTTTGGTTGAATCGACCAGCATGAGCATCGAAGATTTATCTGCGGAGATCGCCGCCTGCCGCGCCTGCGAGCGGCTCGTCGCCTGGCGCGAGGCTGTGGCCGCAGACCCGCCGAAGCGCTACCGCGGCGAGCGCTACTGGGCGCGGCCGGTGCCGGGCTTCGGCGACCCCAAGGCGCGGATCGTGATCGTCGGCCTCGCCCCTGCCGCCAACGGCGCAAACCGCACCGGCCGGATGTTCACCGGCGACCGCTCCGGCGACTGGCTGTACGCCGCGCTGCACCGCGCCGGGTTGGCGAACCAGGCCGAGGCCGTCAGCGCCGACGACGGTCTGCGGTTGGACGACACTTACGTGACGGCGACAGTGCGCTGCGCGCCGCCGGACAACAAACCCACTGTCGACGAGCGCGATCGCTGCGTGCCGTTTCTTGCGCGCGAGCTCGCGCTGCTGACGCGGGCGCGCGTGATCGTGGCGCTGGGCGCTTTTGGCTGGGACGGCGCGCTACGCGGGCTGGCGGCGAACGGCGTACCCACGCCTCGCCCGAAACCGAAGTTCGCGCACGGTGCAGAGACGCAGGTGGGAGAACTGACGATGCTGGGCAGCTACCACGTGAGTCAGCAGAACACGTTCACTGGGCGACTGACCGAGCCGATGCTCGACGCCGTGTTCGCGCGGGCGAAGGTGCTGGCCGGCTAGAAGCGGGCGACGGGTCTCGAACCCGCGACCTCAAGCTTGGGAAGCTTACGCTCTACCAACTGAGCTACACCCGCGAATGTGGCCCAGCTTACAGCGCGGTGCGTCTAGCCCGCCGGCGGTGGCGGGGGTGCGAAGGGATCGGGCGGAACGATGCTCGGCGAAGCTGCTTGAGGAGGTTGCGGGACGGCCTGCGGCGCGGCAGCTTGTGCTCCCATCGCTGCTTGCTGCGCCTGCATCGCCGCCTGTGCCTGCCCCACGGTCTGTGGCTGTGCGTAGCCGGCGTTGGCGGAATTCGTCGCAACGCTGGTGTGCCAGTCGGAACCGGTCGCCGAATTGAACGCGTCGGTCCGGCTTGGCGCCGCCAAATCTCGTTTGACCTGTTCCCAGCCTGCGTAAGAGATGATCGCCGCGCCGAAGGTGGTCAGGAAGATGCCGATCTGCGGCTTGAGCTTCATCTTCAGCAGCTCGAGAAAGTCGAGCGGCGGATGCACGATCTTGTACCCGAGCAGCACCATGCAGCCGAAGCCGGCGAACATGAAGATGCGGCCGACGATGCCAGGTGTCGCAAAAGGAATCTGCGCCAGCGCGATCGAGCCGAACAGAAAAAGGATCACGAACACCGTGCGCGCGCTGTCCCAGGCCGAAAATGTCTGGCTTGTCGGTATGCCGCTGATCTTCAGCGAGCCGCCCGCGGCGGCGCCGAAGGCCTCGCCAAGCTGACCGAGATCGAACTTGTACCAGGGCAGGAACAGGCCTGCGATCAAGAAGACCGCACCCCAGCGCGCAATGAACCTGCTCTTCGGGTACTCCACGTAGCGAATATCGGCCCGTGGACAGACCCCCTAAAGCAGGTGCCTAACTATCTGCGAGTCAGACTGCGGGCGGTGGCTGCGTCGGCGGCTGCTGTTGCGGCGGGGCTTGCGGCGGAGCTGCCGGTGGCGCCTGCGGCGGCGCAGCGGCGGGCGGCGGCGCGGCGGGCGGAGCTGCCG
>JBOGYW010000162.1:0-2825 GCA_050696815.1 Solirubrobacterales bacterium
CCGCTACGCCGGTGGACCATTGCGCACGAGCTCGGGCACTTCGTGCTCGGTCATCCGGCGCCTCCCGCGGGCGAGCTATACCGGCCGCACCAGCGATGCCGGCGGCGCGATCGTCGCCACCAGGAAGATGAAGCCAACAGCTTTGCCTCGGTGTTGCTCATCCCCGGTCGAGATCTGGCGGAGTGCTGCGACACCAGACCGATGACGCTCGATGCCCCGTTGCGGCTGGCCGATCTGTGTGACGTGCCGCTGGCGGCCAGCGCGCTGCGCCTCACCGAGGTCAGCTGGCGCACGTGCGCGATCGTGGTGTCTATCAAGGGCGTCATGCTAGGCGTTTGGCCGTCGCTGACGTTCCTCTGCCGGAACGCGGGTCGGATCTGGCGCGGCGATCCGCTCCTGCCCGGTTCGCTCGCGCGCCGGTTCTTCGACAGCGGCGAGCCGTGCGGGCCGCCTGCACTCGTACCCGCGTCGGCATGGCTCAACGGCGCAGATCCCGGTCTGCAGCTTCAAGAACACTCGGTGGCGATGGCCCCGCTTGATGCGGTCGTCACCATGCTCATGATGGCCAGAAATCCAGCGGAGACCATGGCGGCCGACCGCCCAAAGCTGATGACAGTCCTGACGATGATGATCGGCCTCATCCCGGTGCTGTGGAGCACCGGCACGGGCGCCGACGTGATGAAGCGGATCGCCGCTCCGATGGTCGTGTACTGGTTCGACGTGAACGTGACGGTACTGGGTGAAGGTTACAGAAGTCGGAGCATGGGGAAAGGGGGATCATGCGGCCGCCTGGTGGAGTTCGGCGCGGCGAACGCGGCGTAGCTCGCGGGCGGCCTCAAGCCTGGCATCACGCGTGGCCCATATAACGGGACCACGGCCAGCGAGGCGGTCGGCCGGAGTGATGTAACCGATCGCGCTGTGCAGGCGGACGGTGTTGTAGTGCTCGACCCAGCGGGCCACGAGCTCGCGGGCCTCGTCGAGCGTCTTGGGCTGGCCCGGCCGAATGGCGTCCTCCTTGATGGTCTTGTGATAGCGCTCGAGCTTACCGTTCGACTGCGGGTAGTACGGTGCAGTCCGGACGTGGGTCATGCCAGTGAGGCGGATGAACTCCTTGAAGTCCTTGGCGATGAACTGCGGGCCATTGTCCGAGATAATGCGCGGGCGCTCGTCGGGATGGGCCTCGTGGGCGCGCACCAGAATGCATTCGACGTCGGCCTCGGTCATCTGGTCGCGGATCTCCCAATGCACGATGGCACGACTGGCGCCATCGAGGATCGAGCATAGGTAGTAGAACGTGCCGCCGAGGTTGAGGTACGAGATATCAATGTGCCAATGCTCGTGTGGGCGCAGCGGCTGAACGAAGCCAGTGCCCTTCTTGGATGGCTTCTTGTTCCACCGGTCCAGGAGGCCGGCGCCGGCGAGCACGCGGTAGACGCTCGACGGACTGGCAGCGACGACCTCCTGATCGATCATCATGAACGTCAGCCGGCGGTAGCCCTCGAGAGGAAACCGCTCGTGGAAGCCGATGATCTTGCGCTTCTCCTCGTCGAGGAGCCAGTGGTCGCGCGGCACGTGGCCGTTGTGCTCGTTCGCCTTGCCGTAGCGCTTCTTCCAGGCAAAGAACTTGCCGCGCGCCATGCCGATCCACGCGACGAAGCGGTCGGCGGCGATCTCGGTCTTGTCGGACCACACGCGCACGAAGTCCACGATCGTGTCGCGCACATCATGGGGAACCCAGCGGCCGGTCAGAGCTCCCCAAGATCTTTTTTTGTCTTCACCAGTTCGGCTGCGACTTCGGCGATCACGTTGTCCTTCTTGGCGAGCTTTGCCTCGAGCTCCTTGGTCTTGGCGACGAGATCCTTCTCCCGCTTGCTGGGCCCATCGGCCGAGGGTGTCGAAAACGCGCCGGCGAGATTCTCGAGGGCCTGGCGCTGCCAGGTGTAGAACACGCTCGGCTGCAGCCCGAACTCGTTGCACAGGTCCGACACCGGAACCTTGTCGACCATGTGGCGCTTGAGGATCGCGACCTTCTGCTCGGTCGTGAAGTGACGGCGGGAACGCTTCGAGGTGGACATCGGTCTCCTGGCCCCCGGGTGCGTACCACCGGGGTCTGACCGTCACGTTCCAGCCGAGGCAGCACAGTCGCCGTGCGCGTGCGCGCTGACAGCGGCTTCGCACGGGAGTCAGTGATGACGGTCTGACGAGCTGCGCGTAGCTCATCCGTCCGTCAGGCAATGTCACTCACGTAAGCGCGCGGACACAGTGCGCTCGCGACTTGTACGTAACTGATGGCCCGGATTCCGGCCAGAACCACTGGCCGGTGAACTCGGACTCCACGCGATAGATGCTGAGGACCATGTCCGCATCGGAAGACTTCGATCGCGGCCACGTCAAACGCTGCGGTGCGGACGAGTTCAACGACCCGAGGGCGCGCCGCTCGCTTCAGCGCTGCACCAGCTTGGTGACCATCGCCGCTCTCGTAGGAGCGAGATCAGCTCGCGGAACGAGCGATACTCCGCGCTGTGCGGCGCATAGAGCGCTGGCCGCGCGTACTCGCGCCGCTCGCCAGGTTGTCCGCCGTTTGCAAGAGGGACGACGACGCGGAGCACGTCGCCGTCCACGCATCGATCCGGACCGGGCGGCGCCGCGGAGGGTCTATCGGATGGCCGATCGGCTGCGCTTGCCTTGTCGCGGCGAAGGGCATCAGGGACTGTGACACCACCACCGCGATCGCGGCGAAGGGCATTGTAGTGCCGACAGGCGACCACGCCACGACAACCGCGCGCCGTGCGGTCACCGCCATCGGCACGCGTATGGTCGTTTGC
>JBOGYW010000163.1:0-2823 GCA_050696815.1 Solirubrobacterales bacterium
AAAAAGGCATCGACTCGGCCAACTTCGACAACGTCGAACGACTGATGTACATCGGGAGCCGTGGAATGGGCGCACTTGAATACTCCCCGGACGAAGGCCCGAAGGAACCGGAAGACGAACGCCTCAACCTCGATGAACTTCACCGAATTGCAGCCGCGATCATCGAAGATCGCAACGACTTCAGCGATTCATTCGACGACCCGAGCAGAGCTGTGATGAATCTGTTCCTCGTCGGCTCCTCCGCGGGAGGGGCGCGTCCAAAGGCGATCCTCGCATGGAATCCGCAAACGAACGAGATTCGATCGGGTCGAGCCGAAGCCGGTGCCGGCTTCGAGTACTGGCTGCTCAAGTTCGATGGAGTGCGCGAATTCAGCGACCGTGAGTTTGGCGAAGGCCTTGGTTATGGCAAGGTCGAGTTCGCCTACCACGAGATGGCGGCTGCGGCCGGCATCAACCTCGCTCCGGCTCGACTACTGAATGAAGACGGGCGCAGTCACTTCATGACTAAACGATTTGACCGGTCGGACGACGGTAGAAAGACGCACATGCTCACGCTCGCAGCTCTTTGCCACTACGACTTCGAACAGGCGGGCGCCTACTCGTACGAACAGTGCTTTGGCGCGATCAGACGAATGGGCTTGGGATCCGACGTCGCTGAGCAACAGTTCCGGCGCATGGCTTTCAACGCCGTTGCTCGCAACCAGGACGACCACGTGAAAAACATCGCGTTTCTGATGGACCGCGCCGGCGAGTGGTCGCTGTCGCCGGCCTACGACGTCACGCATTCCTACAAACCGACCGGCGTTTGGACGTCGCAGCACCAGATGTCGATCAACGGCAGACGCGATGGTTTCGAGCGCACCGACTTCAAGGACGTCGCGGAGACAGCATCAATGCCCACTGGGCGCGGTCTACAGATCCTCGATGAAGTCGTCGAGGTGGTCAGCAGCTGGAGCGATTTCGCGGAAGCGAGCGGCGTTACAGAAGAAAAGTCCGCCCAGGTGGCCGAATCCCACAGGCTCTCGCTCGGGAGCTAGATCAGTCGTACTGCTTGCGCAGCCGCTCGGTCTCGCCGCTGCGGCGCAGTTTGTTGATCGCGGCGATCTCGATCTGGCGGACGCGTTCGCGTGTCACGCCGATGTACTTGCCGATCTCCACGAGGGTGAGCGGCTCGTCGCCGGTGATGCCGTAGCGCAGCTCGATGACGCGGCGCTCGCGGTCGTTGAGCTGGCCGAGCACGACGTCGATGTCTTCGCTCAGCAGGCGCTCGGCGACGATCTCTTCCGGCGCCAGTTCCTTGTCGTTCTCGACGACGTCGCCGATCGTCGCGCTGCCTTCTTCGCTGCCGATCGGCGTGTCGAGTGAAATCGTGTCGGAGTTCAACTCCATCAGGCTCTTGACGTCCTCAACGTCCATCTCAAGCTCTTGGGCCACCTGCTCGACGGTCGGCTCGTGGCCGAGCTCCTGCTCGAGACGGCGGCGCACGGCTGCGACCTTGTTGACGTTCTGCAGCAGGTGCACAGGAATACGGATCGTGCGCGCCTGATCGGCGATCGCCCTGGTGATGCCCTGGCGGATCCACCATGCGGCGTAGGTGCTGAACTTGTAGCCGCGGCGCCAGTCGAACTTCTCGACCGCGCGCATCAGCCCCACGTTGCCTTCCTGGATCAGGTCCAGCAGCGACAGTCCGCGGTCGTTGTAGCGCTTGGCGATGCTCACCACGAGCCGCAGGTTGGCCTCGATCATCGTGTTCTTCGCGTCGTTGTCCGCGCGCTCGATGCGCTTGGCGAGGCGGACCTCGTCGTCGGCCGTAAGTAGTTTGCGCTCGCCGATCGCCTTCAGGTAGAGGCGAACGGTGTCGATCGCCTCGCGGCCTTCGCCGGGCGTCGTGTCGAGCTTCTTGTCGAAGGCGGGCAGGACCGCGTTGCCGGAGGCCGGGGCCTTCTCGTCGGCGGCCTCGGTGACCGGCGTGACGTCTTCGTCCGTGCGGGCGGCGGCGTTACGAGCCATAGTTGTTGGGAGAGCCTTGGATCATCGCTTCATGCGAGCAACCCAAGAGGGGAAGAAAATTCTGTGGTCTACGCGAACTCTGCGGTTAGCTCACCGAGCTTGCGGATCACTTCCTGCCGCTTGAGTTCGATCTCGGATTTGCCGCCTGCGGGGGCGGTGGCCAAGGCCCTTTCGAGACCGGACTTTTCAAGCTGCAAAAAGCCAAGCTGGATCGCTTCTGCAGAGGCGTTTTCCCTCTCGGAAAGCATCGCTACTTCTGTAACGGCATCCCGTAGCTCGGCCTTTAGTCCAGCGGCCCCCGTTAGTGGATTCTCAAAGTTAGACACCAAATGGTCGCGCAATTCGCGCATCAACGGCGTAGATAGCTGCTGGTCGCCAAGTTCGCTCAAATACTTGGGTCCGGCTCCCGGATTGCTCAGGCAGGCGGCCAGGAAAAGCCGCTCAGGGCGCTCCAAAGCGGTGCTTGCACGCGGCATTGCAACATTTGCGTTGGTGGTCGCGGAGGCCTGGCGGCGCAACGCTCCGAGCGCGCTTTCCGACATCTCCAGACGCCCGGCGACGAGCCGGATCTGCTCGTCCTTGATCGCCCCGTTCGGGATCAGCTCGAAGATCGGCGCCAGCTCGTCCAGCACCGCATCGCGGCCGCGGGCCGTCGTCAGGTCGGCGGCCGCGAAGACCTGGTCGACCTCGAACTCGAAGACCGTGATCGCCTTTTCGATCAGCGCCGCGAAGGCCTCCGGTCCGCCCTCTTTGATGATGTCGGCCGGGTCCTTGCCCGCGGGCATCTGCACGACCGACAGCTCGATGTCCTGG
>JBOGYW010000164.1:0-2745 GCA_050696815.1 Solirubrobacterales bacterium
TATGTGGCCTATTTGCAGTGATTGCGGCCGTGAGCGCACTCTTTGTCACCGACGAATACAAGTCGGTCAGTGACGACAACGTATTTAATGCATATGAGCTGGACAAGATCGACCGCGCAACAAAGGACAAGGATGAAGCACAACGACTCTATCGACGATTCATAACAGTCCAACATTGGCTGATCTATCGCGCACATTTCGCTATACATCACAAGAAGGCAGCTCGCATCAAGTGCGGCCAGATTCTCTTTATCGGCTTCCTCGCAATCCTGATCATCGCCGGTATTCTTCTCACGGTTGCCGCGTTCAAGCAGTACGTGAATTTAGAGACCCCGAAGGCGATAGCGCCCGTTATAGACCTGCAAACAGGGACATAAATGACCACTGAGAATAAGCCATCCACGACCAGCATCCCAGCATCGCCGCCCTCTGAGCAAATAGGCGTGCCCAGTCCACCTGTTGTAGCACCGCAGCCGTACGAGCGCCCAGAGGTGACCTCGATGCCGACGCGGCCCGATTCCATTAGCAAGTCTGACCAAGACTGACAAATGAGCGGAACACCTCCAAACGACGACTCAAAGCCAGCACCGGCCGCGCCAGTTCCCGTGGGACCGGTGCAACCAGCGTATGAGGCGTACGAAAAGCCCGAGCCAATGTCGAGACCCGGACCTGCGGACAGCCGTACCGACGGTGCCGATCCACCCATGCGTCGCGGCGACCGCTGATGACGACTCGTGTGAGGCCGATCGCAAGAATGCCGTCCAGCCGACACGCGCCTGGCGCCAAGCAACGCGGCAACCGCCGCGCGCAGCAGCATCGGCCAGAAGCCGAGGAAATAGCACCCTACTCGTCTTTTAGGCCTGTCAACAAGATGCACCGAGCGAGGGCGAGCGTACCCGTGCCGGGACGGCTCCATGGGAGATGAACGCGAGTGCGGCCAAGGAGTCGATGCGTCATGCCGCTGAACGAACGTATAGTTCCGAGCTACCCCGTCCTGACAACCGGCGCGGACTCTGCTCGGCTCGTCGACGATGGATAGAGAACTCGAGAATCTCCGTCGAGAATTGTCGCGCATCGAGCGAGGACGCGGTCGCCGCTACGCCGATCCCCTCCGGGACCGCATGGCGCGCTGGGCCCGCGACCGGCGAGAACGCGGAGCGAGCTGGCACGAGATGGCCGGGGAGCTGGGGATCGCAGCCGAGAGCCTTCGAAGGTGGGCATCGAGCGATGGTCAGCAGCAAACGGCGCTGGTTCCGATCGAGGTGGTCGCCGATTCGGATCGCATGGTGGGCACCGAACGGCGACTTCATCTGGTCACGCGCGCCGGACATCGTATCGAGGGACTCTCGCTCACCGATGTGATCGAGTTGGTGCGGGTGCTCGGATGATCCTCGGGACCACACGAGCGGTGCGAGCGTTCGCATACCCGCAGCCCGTCGATCTGCGCAACGGCTACAATGGGCTATTCGGGTTGGTGAAGACAGGCCTGGCGCGCGACCCACTGAGCGGCGAGCTGTACCTGTTCGTGAACAAGCGACGGAACGCTTGCAAGGTGCTCATGTGGGACGGGACCGGCCTATGCATTTTTCAGAAGAAGCTGGAGCGAAATCGATTCGCGGCGCTCTGGCGCGAGGACGCTACTGTGGTGCGACTGACGGCGAGTGAGCTCGCGTTGTTCATCGAAGGCTGCGAGTTGGTCGGTCGTCGCGCGTTGTCCCCCGAGGCGGTCACGACGAAATCGCTTGTTTCGGATCGCGCGATGTGATCTATAGAAAGCGTGCGCGCGCGCGACCTCGAGCAAGAGCAGGACATCGAGCACCTGCGCCGGGTGGCGGTCGCGATGCACGCACAGATCGAACAGCTCGTCGCGGCGCTGGCGCGCAAGTGCACCGAGCTCGAGAGCCTGAAGGGTAGCAAGGACGAGCTCCAGCAGACGCTCGCCCTGATCGAGAAGCTGACGAACGAGAAGAAGGCGCTCGAGAAGAAGGCAGCCGGGGACAAGCCGCCGCCCAAGCAGCGTTCGACGACAGGGCCGACGAAGCAGCCAGGCCTCAAGGCCGTCGAGCGGCCGTACACGCTCACCGGCGCTGACCTCGTCTGTGATAGCTGCGGCGGCGAGATGCACGAACTGGACGGCAAGTTCGAAGAATCCGAGATGGTGGACGTCGTCGAGGTGGAGTACCAACTCGTCACGGTCAAGCGACAGAAGTACGTCTGTCGCTGTGGCGGCTGCGTCAAGACCGCGCCAGGCCCCGAGCGCGCCGTCGCCGGGGGCCGCTACTCGCTCGATCTCGCGATCAAGATCATCATCGACAAGTACCTGTACCACCTGCCGCTCGCCCGCCAGGCGCGTATGATGGCGCAGCACGGCTTCGAGGTGACACCGCAGACGTTGTGGGATCAGCTCTATGTCGTTGCGCAGCGGCTCCAGATCACGGTCGCAGGTCTGATGGACCACGTGCTGAAGCAAGCTGTGATCGGGCTCGATCAGACCGGCTGGCCACGACTCGACGGCGGCGGCACCAAGCCGTGGCAGATGTGGTGCCTGACCGCGCCCGGTGCGGTCGTCCATCGGATTCGCGAGGACAAGAGCGCCGACACGTTCCGCGCGCTCGTCGGCACCTACGAAGGCGTCATCGTCTGCGATGCGGCGGCGACACATGGTGCCGGTGCGCGTGGATCATCGAAGATCGTGCTCGCCGGATGTTGGGCGCATTATCCCGAGCACGTCGTTATCCTGAGCAG
>JBOGYW010000165.1:0-2596 GCA_050696815.1 Solirubrobacterales bacterium
AGCCTATGTCGTCGCATTATGTGGAGCTGCACATAATCAGTAGAGGTTTGCTGACGTCGAGCGAGTTGACGACGTGCAGCGCTGCGTCGGTGCTGCGTCGAGCGAGCACTTCAGCAAACCGAGATTGAACTGAGCCGCGCTGCGCCGCGGCCACGCTATGGGGATCTGGGCTCGCCGTTGGCGCGGCAGAGGCCATCGGTGCGCGTAGTGAGCGGGCCAGAATGCTGTGATGCGCCGGTTGAGCGGGTGCTGTAGCCGTCGCCGCGTCGCTCCCGAAGGGGGCGACAGAGGCAACGGCGCTGCGTTTTCGTCGAGCGCAAACACGTAGCCATCCCCGCCGGGGATGGCGGCTTGATCGGGGCGACGGTGTCACATGCGCGCATGGTCAGGAACTGTCCAGAACCGTGGGTGACAATGAGGCTGAGTCCGACAGACGGTGGTTGAGCGCATGACTGGCCATCTGACCGCCGCAACGCGGACATGTTTCCAAGTCGACGCCAGTCAACGCGAGATATCGCTCCTTCCACTCTGGCTGTGGTGAACTTGCTTGGACGGATTTGACGTTGGCCTCCAGATGACGCCGGGCTTCTGCGAGCTTCGTGCGGACGTTGCTGCTGGCGTGCAGGCCGTGGTGGCGAATCTTGACGAAGCCGCTGGGCAGAACGTGGAGGAGAAAGCGCCGGATGAATTCTATCGGGGCGACCGTGACCTGCTTGCCGTTCTTGGTGCGGAAGCAGACGCCGTGCTCGTCGAAGGAAACGAACCGGTGGTTCGAGATGCCCACACGGTGCGTGTACCGGCCGAGATACTTGAACACCTGCTCGGGTCCGGCGAACGGGCGTTTGGCGTAGACCACCCAATTCTTGCGATACAGCGTGTCCTTGAGCTGGTTGAAGCTCTCAGGGTTCGCGAGCACCGCACACGCACCCTCCAGGTTGAGCTCGCCGCGCTCGTAGGCATCAGCGAGGCCGCCGAGAAACTTGCCGCGGAATAGGTCGGACAGCACCCGAACAGGGAACAGGTACTTCTGGCGGCTCGAGATCCAGCGATCGCCGTGCGGCGCGAGGCCACCGCCGGTGACGATGCAGTGGACGTGTGGATGAAACCGCAGATCGCGAGTCCAGGTGTGAAGGACGGTCGTCACGCCGAGCTGGGCACCGAGGCGTTTCTCCTCGTTGCCAAGCTCGAGCAGCGTGTGGGCCGCTGCCGAGAACAGGAGGTTGAAGATCGTCTTCCGGTTCTGGAGCGTGAGCACTGCGATCTCGTGGGGCAAAGTGAACACGACGTGGAAGTAGTGTGTGGGGAGCACGCACTCCATGCGTTTCTCGATCCACGCTGCTTGGGTGAGGGCTTGGCATTTCGGACAGTGTCGATTTCGGCAGGAGTTGTACGCGGGCCTGGCGAACGCGCACGTGTCGCAGACGTCAACGTGTCCGCCGAGCTGCGCGGTCCGACAGACCTCGATCGCGCGCATGGCGGCCCGTTGCGCCGGCGAGAGCACATGCGTTTGGCGGTAGACCTCGCCGTGGCTGCGGAAAATGTCCGCGACCTCGATGCGAGGCCGCCCCTTCCCTGACGGGAGAGGGGCTGACCCGTGCGGATGCACCGCCGGCTACCGGATGACCTGGCCTTCCTTGGTACCGAGGAGGTCGAGCGGGCTCTTGGTGCGTCCGATGTGTCGCTCGGTCACTTTGGTGTAGCGGGCAGTGGTTTGGAGCGACGCGTGGCCCAGCAACTTCTGGATGACCCGAATGTCTGTGCCCACCTCGAGGAGATGGGTGGCGAAACCGTGGCGCAGGGAATGGGCTGTAACGCGTTTGGCGAAGTGGCACTCGAGTACGACCTGGTGCAGTACGCGCTGCACTGCGCTGGTCGTGATCGGACGGCCAGGAATGGCTCCCGGGAACAGGAATGGCCCCTCGGGGCGAGCGTTCTTCCAGTAGATCCGCAGGACGTCGAGCAGCCGCTCGCTGAGCATCACGTAGCGGTCCTTCGATCGCTTGCCTTCGTGAACGTGGATGAGCATGCGCTTGCTGTCGAGATCGGAGGTCTTCAACGCGCATGCCTCGGAAATGCGGAGGCCCGCGCCGTAGGCCGTCATCAAGATCGCGCGGTGCTTGAGCGACACGATCAGCTGGAAGATCCGCTCCACCTCCTCCCCGGTGAGGATGTCGGGCAAGGTCTGCGGCCTCCTCGGCCACGGGATGTTCGCGACCACCTCGGGCCGATCCAGCGTCGTGGTGTAGAGGAACTTGATCGCGGCGACGTACATGTGCTGGGTCGCCGAGCCAGTCTTCCGCTCGTTCACGAGGTACAGCAGGAACTCGCGGACGTCCTGCTCTCCGAGCTCCGTCGGGGGACGCCGATGGTAGGCGATGAAGTTGTGGGCGCGCTGCAGGTACTCTTTCTTCGTCGTCGACGCGAACCCACGCAGATCAAGATCAGCCGTCATCTTCTCTCGGATGGTTCCCATGGTGTCCTCCAGGGCGGGACCATAGGCAGCCAGCCTCCTGGAGAGCTGGGCTCGACGAGACGAGCGAAGGCGGTCAGCAGAGCAGCGGCTTGCTCGGAGCCGCCGCGAAGCGGCTTAGTTCAA
>JBOGYW010000166.1:0-2537 GCA_050696815.1 Solirubrobacterales bacterium
GTTCAAATGTGGAGGGCCCGGCCGCAGTGCCGGGCCCTTCGAGTTTCATCGGGCGCCGGCGCGTCGGATGGGTTTAGACCGGCGCTCCGCCGCTGTGCACGAAGTCTGGGTGTGCGGCGCGTAGGTAGCGGTTCATCCAGCGGCGATCGATGCCGCGTAGCGACATGAAGCCGACGGCCGCGGCGAGCGGCAGCGTCGGTACGCGGGGGATCGCGTTCTGCGCCCGCAGCAGCACGCGGAACGCTCGCTCGTGCGAGTCGGAAAACTCGGCGTAGCGGCGCAGCGCGGTCGCTCGCGACTGAGACCCATCGACGACGGCACGCAGCTCGCGCCCACACGCGATCCCGAAGTAGAACGCCGTGCGAATCCCCTCGGCGCTCAACGGCAGACAGTGCCCGGCACTGTCTCCTGCGCAAAACACCGGGCCCTCGGTCGCCGGCCGCAGCTTGTGTGGAATCCAGTTGCCCTGGAAGCGCTCGGCCGGCACGCCGACGCGCCTCGTCAGCTCCATCGTCGGCTCGCGCACGTGGTCACGTGGTTCGAACGAGCCGATGCCGACGCGCAGCTCCGAGTCGGCCGGGAACGACCAGCCGTAGCCCGCCGGCACCAGCCGCCGGTCGATCCAGATCTGCAGATGATCGGAAGACTCATACGGATGCACCTCCAAACCCCGCGACAGAAACGCCTCCGGCGGCTGCGGCCGTGCGGCATCGGACGACAAAACGCGCCGCCAGCCCATCGCATCCACGACCAAAGGCGCGGAAACCGCGCCGCGATCGGTCTGCACGACCACCGGCCCGTCCGGCTCGACGCCAAACGTCGCAGGCCCGTCGATCACCGCGGTCTCAAACGCAAAATCCCCCTGGGCGGCCAAAAGCTCGCACACAGCGCGGTAGTCGAAGGTCGAGAACTCATACGGCGTGCGAAAGCTCACCGGCCGGTCGTGCACCCAGATCGTCAGTCGCCGAAACGTCTGCCGCACCGCATCGGAAAGCCCCATCCGCTCCAGCCAGACGGTCGGCGTGGCGCAGGCCGAGGTCGCGCGCTCGCCAATCTCGTAGCGGTCCAGAACGAGCACCCGCGCGCCCGAACCGCGCAGCTCGCGTGCCACGCTCAGACCCGCGAAGCTGGCGCCGCAGATGATCACGTCGTAGTCGCCGCTCAGAGGGGTGCGCTCAGCGCCGCGTTTTGTCGCGCGAACCGGCATCGCGACTGATCTTACGGCCGATTTTGCCGCCCTCCGGCTAGGCAATGCCCATTGCTACGCTTCGAGGTTCTGCAAATACACCTACTAGTTAGAAGTGCACGTGTCAACAACCATCATCGAAACTCCCGCCTCTATCGGAACCGAAGTACCTGGATCCGACGGGCTGCTGCTTGAAATCGACGGCAAGATCGTCCCGAACTACGAGGCCACCCTCGTTGTGTTCGAGGATGGCGATGTCGTCCAGGGCGAAGTCGTTCGCATCGACCGCGACGAGGTGCTCGTCGACATCGGATACAAGTCCGAAGGCGTCATCCCGGTCCACGAGCTGTCGATCCGCAAGAACGTCAACCCGGCCGACGAAGTCTCGCTCGGCGAGACCGTCGACGCCCTCGTCGTCACGAAGGAAGACGCCGACGGTCGCCTGGTGCTCAGCAAGAAGCGCGCAAAATTTGAGAAGGCATGGCGGAAGATCGAAGAAGCCGCCGAGTCCGGTGAGCCGGTTGAAGGCACTGTCATCGAGGTGGTCAAGGGCGGTCTGATCGTCGACCTCGGCATCCGCGGATTCCTGCCGGCCTCGCTGGTCGACATCCGCCGCGTGCAGGACCTCGACGAGTTCAAGTCGCAGACCGTTCGCTGCAAGGTGATCGAGCTCAACCGCAGCCGCAACAACGTGGTCTTGAGCCGCCGTGCGATCCTCGAAGAGGAGCGCCGCGAAGTCCGTCAGCAGATCATCGGCAGCCTCGAGCGCGGCAGCATCGTCGAGGGCGCGATCAGCAACATCGTCGACTTCGGCGCGTTCGTCGACCTCGACGGCATCGACGGCCTGATCCACATCTCCGAGCTTTCCTGGAGCCATGTCAACCACCCGAGCGAAGTCGTCAGCATCGGCGACGTCGTCAAAGTGAAGGTGCTGGACATCGACCACGACCGCCAGCGCATCTCGCTGGGTCTCAAGCAGACCCAGGAGGACCCGTGGCAGAAGGTGATCGACACGCACTCGATCGGTGACGTGCTCGAGGGCACGGTCACGAAGATCGTCAGCTTCGGTGCCTTCGTCGAGATCTACAACGGCGTCGAGGGTCTCGTGCACATCTCCGAGCTTTCGGAGCAGCACGTCGAGAACCCGCGTCAGGTGCTCAACGAGGGCGACACCGTGCGTGTCCGCATCCTTGAGATCGACACTGAGCGCCGCCGTCTTTCACTCTCGGCCAAGCAGGTTGAGGGTCAGACCCTGATCCCGACGCCGATCGACTCCGGCGAAGGTGAAGGCGAAGCCGAAGCTGCCCCCGCCGACGAGGCTGCCGACGCGGTCGCCGTCGCCGACGAAGTG
>JBOGYW010000167.1:0-2507 GCA_050696815.1 Solirubrobacterales bacterium
CCTCAAAGCGCCCTGGCGCGCCCTTGGCGCCCGCCAAGGCCGCGATCGCACGCTCGATCGGCACACCGAGCGCAACCGTGGTCGCGAGCGCCGCCAGCGCATTGGCGACGTTGTAGGCACCGGGCAGCGCGACCGCCACCGGGTACTCGGCGCCGCCGACCACACAGGTGAAGCGCGAGCCCGCGGCATCGAACTCGATGTCGTTCGCCTTGTAGTCGGCGTTGGCGCCGGCCGCTGAAAAAGTGAGGCAGTCGAAGTCGGCGATCAGCCGCTGCCCGTACTCGTCGTCGGCGTTGACGACGGCGACGCCGGGGTGCGACTCGAACAACAGGCGCTTGGCGCTGAAGTAGTCCTCCATCGTGGCGTGGAAGTCCAAGTGGTCCTGCGTGAGGTTGGTGAACACAGCTGCCGCAAAGGCGACGCCATCGACGCGGCCGAGCTCGAGCGCGTGCGAAGAGACCTCGATCGCGCAGGCGCGGTCACCGCCGTCCGCCATCGCGCGCAGCGAGCGAAGCAGGTCGATCGCCTCGGGGGTGGTTCGCACGGCCGGGGCTACGTTGCCGGCGACGATCCACTCGACCGTGCCGATCAGGCCGCAGCCGCGTCCCGCCGACTCGAGGATCTGACGCACCAGGTAACCGACCGTCGTCTTGCCGTTCGTACCGGTGATGCCGATCACGTCGAGCGCCCGGCTCGGGTCCTCGAAGAAGCGGCGCGCGATCCGCGGCATCGCCGCTCGAGCGTCTTCCACCACGACCTCCGGCACGCCGAGCCCGAGCGGCCGCTCAGACACCAGCGCCGCGGCGCCGCGGTCGACTGCGTCGGCGGCGAAGTCGTGGCCGTCGCTTGTGAAGCCCTTTACGCAGAAGAACAGGCTGCCGGGCCCCGCATCCCTGCTGGAGTAGGCGAGATCGGATATTTCAGTGCCCGCAAGCGCGGAATCTCCGGTCAGTGTGCCGAGATCCATCGCCAAGCAGCATAACTCCGGCCCCAGTGGGTCCAGTTCAGCGGGTCAGTTCGGCGGGATCTTCATGTACGGCAGCGCGAAGTTGAGAATCTCTTGGAAGGCCGGCGCGGCCACCTGACCGCCGTAGATCTGGCCCTGCGGCTCGTCGACCATCACCGAGACCAGCACCTTCGGTTTGCGCGCGGGCGCGAAGCCGATGAACGAGGCGACGTAGTTCGTCGTCGAGTACTCGCCGGTGGTGGTGTCGAACTTCTGCGCCGTACCTGTCTTGCCGGCAAGCTTGTAGCCGGGGATCGCCGCCTCCGAAGCGGTTCCGCCCGGGCCGAGCACGCCCTCGAGCATCGAGCGCAGCTGCGCGGCGGTCTTCGTGGAGACGATGCGCTTGCCGGCGGGCTCCTGCGTCGGCTGCCCGGCGACGTCCTTGACGATGTGCGGCGCGCGCAGCGTGCCGCCGTTGGCGATCGCCGAGTAGGCCGTCGCCATCTGGATCGGCGTCACCGAAAGACCCTGGCCGATCGGGAGGTTGGCGATCGAGACGCCGGAGTACTGCTGGTGGTGCAGCACCAGGCCCTGCTCCTCGCCCTTGAGATCGATGCCGGTCGGCCTGCCGAAGCCGAACTTGTGGACCCAGTTGTCGAACAGCGTGTCGCCCAGGCTCATGCCGATCTTCACCGTGCCGACGTTGCTCGACTGAGCCAGAATCTGCGCGACCGTGAGCGCCTCCGCGCCGCGGTCGTGCGACTCCTTGATCACGCGATCTTCCACCTGCAGCGTGGGCGGCAGGTCGAAGACGGTCGACGGTGTGACCTTGTGCTCCTGCAGTGCTCCTGCGACGGTGACGGCTTTAAAGGTGGAGCCGGGCTCGTAGGTGAAGCCGATCGCCTTGTTCTGCTGCGATTCGGGCGTGGAGTCGGACGGATCGTTGGCGTTGACCTTCGGCCAGTTCGCCATCGCCAGCACGTCGCCGTTGTTCGGGTTCATGATGATCGCCGACGCGCCCTTCGGCGAGAACTTCGCGGCGACCTGCTGCAGCACGCTCTCTGCCTCGAGCTGTAGCTGGCTGTCGATCGTCAGCGTCAAGTCCTTGCCGGCGATCGTCGGCTTCGTGTTGATCGTCGAGATCGGGTCGCCGGCGCCGTCCTTGACCGTGCGGCGCTCACCGTCGCTGCCGTGAAGATCCTTCTCCCAGGAGTTCTCCAGCCCCGACAGGCCCTTGCCGTCGGTGCCGACGAAGCCGAGTAGCTGAGCGGCGAGCGTCTTGGACGGGTAGAAGCGGTGGGTCGTCGGCGTGACGTCGATACCGCCGATCGCGAGCTTGCGGATCTTCTGCGCGGTGCGCCCGCCGACGCTGCGGGACAGATACACGAAGCCGCTCTGCTTGTCGGCGAGCTTGGCCTCGATCTCCTGTGCGTTCATCTTCAGCAGTGGCGCGAGCTTCTGCGCGACGGCAGGGATGTCCTTGACGATGTACGGCGTCGCCGAGATGTCGGCCGCGTCGGTCGAAACCGCCAGTTCATTGCCGTGGCGATCAAGAATCGCG
>JBOGYW010000168.1:0-2477 GCA_050696815.1 Solirubrobacterales bacterium
GGCACATCACGACGCGATTGACCGTGCCATCGCCGTAGTCGGGCTCATCACCTTGATAGTTGGCAAGGAACAAACGGGCATTGGCGGGCGATGGGAGCGTCCAAGAGTTCTTCTGCCCACAGGCCGCGGCGACCTTCGGGCCGACCTCGTAGGGCTCGTACATCGCCGCGCTCGCCTTCGTGGCTTCACGCTTGAACGCCTTGATGGCAGCGCGTTTTCGCACCGCCGCGCTGGACTCGCCGGCGTCTGGCCGCGCCTGCCGAGGTGGACCGTCGCCGTCGACGATCACCGCGAAGAGCGCGGGGATCGCGACCGCGGCGGCCACCAGCGCGCCGAGCCAAAGGTTTTCCGCCTCCATGTGCCGACCAATCTACCCCCCACGCGGGTCCGCCGCGCCAAAAGGAAAGGCCGCCCAGATCCTCTGGACGGCCTTTTGCATGCCTGCGGCGCGCCTCCCCCAACGCGCCGCTGACAAGTCATGTAACGCGGATCAGGTGATCAGCGGAATGATCAGCAGCGCGACGATGTTCGCGACCTTGATCATCGGGTTGATCGCCGGGCCGGCGGTGTCCTTGTACGGGTCGCCGACGGTGTCGCCGGTGATCGACGCTTCGTGCGCGACCGAACCCTTGCCACCGAATGCGCCGTCCTCGATCAGCTTCTTGGCGTTGTCCCAGGCGCCACCGCCGTTGGTCATCGCGATCGCCATGAACAGGCCGACCACGATCACGCCCATCAACAGACCGCCGAGCGCCTTCGTGGAAAGCACGCCGACGACCGTCGTGACGACGATCGGGATCAGCGCCGGGATGATCATCTCGCGCTGAGCGGCCTTCGTCACGATGTCGACGCACTGGCCGTACTCCGGCTTCTCGGAGCCGTCCATGATGCCGGGCTTCTCCTTGAACTGACGACGCACCTCGTCCACCACGGCACCGCCGGCTTTGCCGACGGCCTCCATCGCGAAGGCGGCGAACAGATAAACCATCATGCCTCCGACCAACAGGCCGACCAGCACGGTCGGGTCGTCGATCTGGAAGCTGACCTTGCCGGATGCGGCCGAGGCGCGCAGCAGCTCGCTCTTGAAGGCGGCGAACAGCACGAGGGCGGCGAGCACGGCCGAGCCGATCGCGTAGCCCTTGGTGACGGCCTTCGTCGTGTTGCCGACCGCGTCGAGCGGGTCGGTGATGGCGCGAACCTCTTCAGGCAGTTCAGCCATCTCGGCGATACCACCCGCGTTGTCGGTAATCGGGCCGAAGGCGTCGAGCGCGACGATCAGACCGCACAGCGACAGCTGCGCCATGACGGCGACGCCGATGCCGTAGATGCCGGCGAGTTCGTTGGCGGCGAGAACGCCGAGGATGAACGTCATAGCCGGAGCGGCGGTGGACTGGAAGCCCGAAGCCAGACCGGCGATGATGTTCGTCGCGTGTCCGGTCTGCGACGCCTCGGCGATGCGCTTGACCGGGCTGAAGCGAGTCGACGTGTAGAAGTCGGTGATCACGAAGATCAGGCCGGTGACGGCGAGGCCGACGAGGCAGCAGAGCCAGAGGTCTGTGACGCTCGGAACAGAGCCGGTCGCCGTTGCGACCAGCTGCAGGTCACCCATCATCCACTTGGTGATCGGGTAGAACGCCGCGGCGGCGATCACACCGGCGACGGCGACGCCCTTGTAGAGCGCGGCCTCGACGTTGCCGCTCTTCGTCTTCACGAACAGCGTGCCGATGATCGACGCGATGATCGAGACAGCGCCAAGCACCAGCGGGTAGAGAGCGGCACGCGGCGCGTTCTCGTCGATGCTGAAGGTCAGCACGCCGATCAGCATCACCGCGACGGCGGTGACCGCGTAGGTCTCGAAGAGGTCGGCGGCCATACCGGCGCAGTCACCGACGTTGTCACCGACGTTGTCGGCGATCACGGCCGGGTTACGCGGGTCGTCCTCGGGGATGCCGGCTTCGACCTTGCCGACGAGGTCGGCTCCGACGTCGGCGGCTTTGGTGTAAATGCCGCCTCCCACTTGAGCGAAGAGGGCCACGAATGACGCGCCGAAGCCGTACCCCGCGATCATGAGCGGGATTTTCGGGGCGATGGCCTGTGCGGCCGGGCCCGATCCGCCGTCGGCGAAGCCACCCTTCACCGCGAAGATGATGCCGAAGAGTCCCGCCACGCCGAGAAGGCTCATCGCCACCACGAAGAGGCCGCTCACCGCGCCCCCGCGTAAGGCGGTCTGCAGCGCATCATTGAGCGACGTACGTGCGCCCGCGGCGGCGCGCACGTTGGTGCGACTCGAAACCCACATGCCGACGTAGCCGGCTGCCACCGAGCAGATGGCTCCGAGTACGAACGACAGCGTCGTCCAGCCTGCAAGCTCCATGGCCGTGTCGGTCGGGTCGAAGGCCTCGTGCTGCCGAATGAAGCCGTAGATGATGAAGATGCTGCAGGCGAGAGCGGCCGCCATCGTGGCGATGGTCTTGTTT
>JBOGYW010000169.1:0-2357 GCA_050696815.1 Solirubrobacterales bacterium
GTCCCGGTCAACTCGTCCGACTGGACCGCGTCGGCAACGTGCGTCAGATCGTAGGCACTCTGAGGAGAAACTGCGACGCCAGCGCGGCGGTAGCCGTTCGATCTGACGAGCCCGAGCGCGTCCACCAGAGCCTGACCCATCGGTTCGGCGAGGACGTTGACTCCTAGAACACCGAATGGTTTGAATTGGCCATGATTACGCAGCATTCCGCAGGACCGAGAGTCCTGCACAGCGCCGGGGTTTGGCGCAAGCGGCCAGCGCAGCGGCAGCCCCGAGGGCGAGGTGACGTTGGATCTCCTCGAGATTGGTAAGCGCCGAGGCCCGTCGCCAATCATAGAGATTGTTGCGTACGCCGCGGTAGCGAGCGCGACGGCCCTGACGCCGCCCGGCGCGAGCGAGTGCGTGCTCGACGGGTACCCGCTCGCGCAGACGAGCGCGACCGGCGCGAGTTTGAGCGAGGTGGCGTAGGCGCTTCTGCAACTGCTCGTTGTCGGCGATCGAGACCGTACGTCCATGACCGAGCGACGCATCGGTGCACTGGTCGCGGAGCCGGCAACGATCGCAGTCCTCGGGATCGAACTCGATGGTGGTGCCGAAGTCGAACGGCTGGGTCTTGTTCGCCGGGCACGTGATCGTGCGATCTCGGACGTTGATCTTGAAGTCTACCTTGGAGAACAGGGCGCCGTTGCGTGCTTGCCACGGCCTGCAGATGATCTCACCGCCATGTTCGAGTACGTGGTCCACCAACGGTGCATTGATGTAGCCACGGTCGATATAGAGGCTGGTGACCGGCAACTCGCCGCCAAACAGGTGCGTGAGGTCCTGCTCGAGCGGATCGGCGGCTTCTTCCTCCGGCCGATTGGCCGGTGTCATGGCACAGGCCAGAATCAATCCGGAGCACAAGTCTCGCGCGCAATGGCGCTTGTAGCCGTTGAACCGCTTGCTCTTGCTCTTGCGCCCGTGGCGCATGTCCTTGTCCTCGATCGACACCCGACGATCCGGCGCGACACCCTGTCGAATCCGAACGGCGGTGGTCTTGTCGCTGCGATCACCGCCGGGAGTAGGGTCCGGTTCAAGATCCTGCGCTATCACCTGGTGCAACGTCTCGAGGTGTTCTTCGAGTGGTGGCCGAGCGAGCTCTTCTGGCAAGCGGACACGGATCCACGCCTCGAGTGAAGTCAGTTGGCCAACCAAGACTGAGACCGCCTCGGCTTTATCAGCGGGGTCGCTCCACGTGTAATCGAGCGCCTTCTTGACACTGCTCGCCGCAAGCAACGGGATGCCAGCCTCTGTGCACACACGTTCTCGTGGCCACGACAGCAGGTCGGCCACACAGTCGACGATCTTCCGCCCCGCGTGGGCGAGGAGATTGACGGTGTCCTCGACACGGCCCGCGCCTTCGAGCGGGCTACAATCGATCGCGATCCGCAGATCCTTGGGCAGCTGCCGGTAGTCGAACGCCTGCGTGGTCCGGGCCAGCGCGCGCGTTTTCTCCAGGAGAGCCCGATCCATGTCGTGACGAATCAGACGCTGACGGAATTCTTGGAAGGCCCCTTGCGAGAACGCCTCCTCGGTGTTGCCCAGGCAATCGAGCACCATCTGCCACCGCAGGTCGACCATCGTCAGCTGTACAGCCTCAGCGTCAGATACCGCCAGGTAGCCTTGCATCAGCGCCGCCATCGCCATGCGTGCCGGACACACTGGATCCTTGCCCGCGCCGGTATTGCGGTACATCGCCTCCAACGCGCTCTGCATCTCGTCATCAAATAGCTCGTGCCGGTGGTCCCGCAGGAACGCAAAGAGCTTCCGGGTACGGCGAAGGCTCTTGAGAATCGCAGTTTCCTGCCGCGTGTACGTCTGGCTTGGCACCCAGCGTTCGATGGTCATGCCCTCGAGCAGATCACGCGTAGCACCCCCAGGTCGATCCCCGACTGTCGTGTCCTCGTAAGCGATCGAGATGATCCACATTTCTAACCGATCGATGTTCTAGGCGGCGATGCGCACGGTGCCGTCGGGGGCGACCTCGATCGGCACCGGATCGAGCGCGCGGCCCGGGCACGCCCCGTCGATGCAGACGCCGTCCGAGGGCCGGAACAGGGCGAAGTGCATGCTGCAGAGGATCTCGCCGTCGCGCGTGGTGAACTGATCGGCGCGGTAGTTGAGCGGGAGAGAGAAGTGCGGACAGACGTTGAGATAGGCATGTACGGCGCTGCCGAAGCGCACGACGAACATGCGGAAGCGATCGTGATCGGGGCCGAAGGTGAGCTCGCGGCCCTGGCCGTCGGGGATGGCGTCGACGGAGAGCAGCGGCGTGCCGGGCGCGGGCGCATGCGGATGGCGCCGCCATGCCTCCGGAT
>JBOGYW010000170.1:0-2275 GCA_050696815.1 Solirubrobacterales bacterium
GCCCTTGAGGACGCGGGACGCGCAGGTTGCGACGGGCGCTAGCCTGGATTTCCACGGGCCGGAATTGACCTAAGAATTGCGCGGCTCAGGCTGTCAGTCGAAGCTTCGCGCCGTTCCACCACGGAACAGCGACCGGGTGGTCGAGCATCCCGGAATCGATAATGATCGGGAGATGGGCGCGGCGATGAAACCGGACGGTGATCTCGTCGGCCGTGACGGTAACGGTGGCCGGCATATCGACGAGGTCGCGAAAGATTCGGTCGGCGTGTGCATCGGCGTAGCCGCGCATTTTGCGCGCCAGGAGCCGATACAGGCCGCTGGCGATCACAAGCAACGCCATGTCGAAGTCGACCTTGATGCCGACGGTGGACGACAGGGCGTTCATGTGGAAGAAACGCACGGCGTCCGACAAGGCGTTCTCGATGAGCATCCGCCGCGCGTAGCGCGTGATCACCTTGGCCGCACTGGTCTTGTGGTCGTTGGTCAGGAGGACTGTGGGTTGCTCGTGACCGAGGTCCTTGATGACGAGCTGCCGGAATTCGCCGCCGGCAATCTGGACCTTGGTGTCGTGCACCGTCGGGAACCGAAACTTGCGGGTGGGCACATCGAGCTCGACCTTGCGCCAAGCCGAGGATGGCACCAGTGCGATCTCGCGAACGAGAGAAGGCGAACGCGCCCGCAGGGTCATGAACGTGATGCCCATCTTGTCGAGGCGCACGAGGTTGGCCTGGGTCGTGAGCTTGGAATCGAACACCAGGTGGCGCGGCAGCGCCCCGTGGGTCCGCTTCCAGAAATCGATGAAGTGGAAGATCTCTTCGGACTCTTCCCCCTTGCGGAGATCAGCGTTGGAGTAGCAGAACGCCCGCCCATCGACGTCCTGGGCGAGGAAGGTGAGCACGCTCTTCTGTCGGCGGCTGCGCATCGCGACGAAGTGCCGTTCTACGCTCGGGTGCTCGCCGTAGTAGGGGATCGAGTGAAAATCGAGATTGAACGAATCTCCCTCGAAGAGTTGCTCGCCGGCGATACGCTTGTGGTAGCTCGCCACGAGCTTGGTGATCTGCTTGTGGCCGACGCGGGAGGAGTACTCGGATAGGAAGCTGCGCTTGGGGATGACATTGAGACCTGCGAGCAACCCGAGGCCCTCGTCCGCCACGTTGGGCATCACGTGGCTGCGATGCTCGAGCGACCACAGCTTGAGCGCGATCATGGAACGCAACGCATGGCTCCCGGGGATCATCTTCGACCCAGGAAGACCTGCCGCCTTCGCGAGTTGACCGAGATCAAGCGCGACGAGCGCAGGGACAAACAAGAACAGACCGCCACAGGCGGTCGTGAAGCTGCGCGGCTCCAGAGAGAGCTGCCTGGCATCGGCGGCAGGCTCGACCGTCGGGCCGCTACGTTTCGGCCGCTCCTCGTCGAGGCGACGCGGCAGTGGGGCGAACCCCTCGGCCTTCAGGACCTCACGAACGGCGGTGGGACTCAGATCTAGGTCGCGAGCCTTGAGCGCCTCGCTGATCTCGTACACAGAGCGGTTGCGCTTGCGCAGTTCGATGATCGCCCCACGCGCGGCAGACTTCTTCGGCTGTGAGCGGGGCCCTGACTTGGGCGACACGAAGAACTCCGGTTGGCGATCGCGGCGAAAGTGGTGACACATGACCTGGAACGACGCTGGCGTGTATCCGAACGCTCGGGCCACCTCAGAGGACTGGCGATCCTCGACGAAGAAGGCCCGAAATGCCTCATACTGGCGCTGCTTGGCGGAGCCGGGCTCCATGAAGAACCGGCGGCAGGCGCTTATCGACTTTGGTGCGCCGATCGGCATGTCAGGACAGTGATCCTGCCAGACCGAACGGTCAAGCAGAAAACCAGGCTCCGCGACGCCTCGCATCTCGACTGGACGTCTCTCGTCGAGGAATTGCCCTCTCGCGAACGCCGTCGCGGGACGAAACGTGCACGGGATGGAGTTGGTTGGGCTGTGACCGCTGCACCTCACTGCTATCAGCGCACCCTTCTTGATCAGACCTCGGCCTCCATTCCGGAATTCGCCGCTTGGTGTCTCGAACTCGGGCACGAGAGCATCCCGGCCTCCGTTCTGGTCTGAGCCCGAAAGGTTGATCAAGATCGATCACTTGCAGATCGACATCGACGGTCTCTCTGGCGAGGCGTACTCGAAGGCCATCGACACCTCGGCAACTTGAGCCGGGTCACGACGTGCGGATCTTATGTGAATCCCGACCCGTGGAAATCCAGGCTAGCCACGTTGAGAGTGTAACGG
>JBOGYW010000171.1:0-2272 GCA_050696815.1 Solirubrobacterales bacterium
CTAACGGCCAGCGCACACACGTCGGTTTCGTGCTGCAGCGAGGGGGCAGAATACCCGTCGCCATTATTTGGTATAAAACGGCTGTTCCGGAATGAATCTCGATTCATCCGGAGACTCGCGAGACTCTCGGACTAGGTGGGACTCGTGAACCGACGTTGGACTCCGCCTGTCTCGAATCCCGTTACGAGACGGGCGGAGTTTGGCGCTGCCTCTCGACCACGGCGACTGCAAATACCGCCTGGTACATAAATATTGGTATAGATTGAATCTGAATGTGAAAGGCATTCATATTCGTCGGCGCGCTTGACGTGTGCCGAGTTGTCAAAGTCAAGTTCTGGCGGAGCTGCTCCGCCTCTAGGGGGATTGACTACATGATTCATGTATGCCTTCAGCGTGGGCCTGCGCCCACGCTCAAATCTGTGCTGATTGTTGCGGTGCTTGCGCTCGTGGCATTCGCGGCGCTGCCAGGCGCGGCCAGCGCCTTCGACATCGCAAATTTCGCGCTGACGCCGAGCAACACTCAGGCGGCGGGGCATCCCGACGTAACCATCAAGTTCGATCGCACCGGCACGGAGTCCGAAGATCTCAACGCGATGAACATCGAGCTGCCCCCGGGGCTGCTCGCTAACCCGGAGTCCGCGAATCCGAAGTGCACCGACGCTCAGTTCAATGCCGACGGCTGCCCGGCAAACAGCCAGGTCGGCACGCTGAGCTACAAGTTCACGGTGCACGGCTCATTCGACGTGACTGTGCCGGGTACCGTTTACATGCTCGATCCCGCGGCGACGGATACGGCGACGGTCGGTTTCGTGCTGCGTCCGCCGACGACCTGCATCTTCTTCGTCTGCGCGGTGCCGCAGAAAATCTTCCAGAAGACGGCGTTCCGTCTGCAGACGATGGACAACGGCGTGCCGGTCGGTCAGGGCGCTTCGCTGTCAAACGAAGGCATGCAGAAGGTCGCGAACGTCAGCATTCCGCTGCTTTTCGTCTCGCCGTCATTCAGCACGGACATCACCGTAAAATCGGTCAAGGTCGTGCTGCAGGGCAAGTCCGGGCCGACCGGCACGGGCAAGTACTTCACGGTCAACACGTCGGACTGCTCGCCGGCACTGACGAAAGCGACGATCACCTCGTACAGCAACGTCGCGGCGAGCGCGACGTCGACCTTCACGCCGACGGGCTGTCCCGCGGTGCCGTTCGACCCGTCGGTCGAATTTGCGCCGCAGGACACGAGCGCCGGCAAGTCGACGTGGACCTCGTTCACGCTCAACGTTCCGTCGGCCGACGCGCCGATTCAGAACGCGCCGCCACGGGCGATGAAGATCGCGTTCCCGTCCGGCGCCGGACTCGGCGACTCGCTTGTGCCGGTGATCAACGCGGGGCGTGACCACCCGTGCACCGATGCGCTGCTCTACGCGAACAACTGTCCGCCGGAGAGCGTCGTCGGCCTCGCGGCCGCCTACTCCGACTTCCTGCCGCCGAACCTCGTCGGCGGGGTCTACGTGACCGGGCCGTTCGTGAACGCGATTCCGATTGCCGCACGCCTGGCGGGGCCGCGCGGAACGACCGTGATCGTGCGCCTGACGCTCGGCGTCGAGGCGACCGGCATCGTGGCGAACTTCGCGCAGGGTCCCCAGCTGCCCTACAACAAGTTCCAGCTGGCGCTGCTGCCGCTCTACAAGAACCCTGATCTGTGTGGCAATCAGACGACGACCGCCACGATCACCGGCTGGAACGGTGCGCAGGTCTCGCGCTCGACGACCTATGCGACGACCAACTGCCAGCCGCCGACGACCACGCTCACGGGGCCGTCGGGCACGATCACGACGAACAGCGCGACCTGGTCGTTCGTCGGCACGCCGAACGGGGTGAGTTTCAAGTGCAGCCTTGACAACGCACCCGAAACGGCCTGCAGCTCGCCGTACACGGCGTCGAACTTGACGCCGGGACCGCACACGTTCAAGGTCTACGGCGTCAACGGAACGGTTGCAGGCGCAGCCGAGTCAAGGACCGTCACCTACCAGCCGCCCGCCGCCACGTTGACGGCGGCAATCGCGCCGACGACCACACAGGCGGCCGCGCATCCCGGACTGAACGGCGAAATCAACATCAGCAACGGGCAGATGCGAAACATCGACGTGACGATGCCGTTCGGCTTCCAGGCGAGCGAGGCGGCGGTACCGAAGTGCCCGCTCGCGAACGCCACCGCCGGCACCTGTCCGGCCAGTTCGAAGATCGGCACGGCACAGGTGACCGCGAATACGGCCGGCGG
>JBOGYW010000172.1:0-2132 GCA_050696815.1 Solirubrobacterales bacterium
ACCGTGCGGCGCTCCATCGCAAGGAAGCCCGCGTCCGGCACCACCTCGGCGATCTGCCTCGCGAGCCGCGTCTTGCCGCTGCCGAGCGGCCCGACGATGTACGTCAACGGCCGGATCTCGAGCTGGAAGAGCTCGCCGCCCCACGGCCATGGCAGCTCGATGCGCAGCGACGGCGGCGCCGTGCCCAGCGCGCCGACGAGTGCGCGCTCGGTCACCCGCTCCCCGGCGGCGAGCCTTGCCCGCACATCGCACACTCGGTCGATCGTGTCGTCGAGCTGGCGGCGCTGCGCTTCGAGCCCGGCCTGGTGCGCCGCGAGCGCCGGCGCCATCGCCGTGGCGTCTCCCGCCATGACCCGCGCGATCTCGGCAAGGCTGAGCCCGAGTGCACGCAACCACACGACCTCGGCCGCCCGCGCCAGCTCCTCGGGCCCGTACGCGCGCCATCCCGCTGCGGTTCGCTGCGGCGTCACCAGGCCACGGTCTTCGTACAGCCGCAGCGCCTTGCGCGACACGCCCAGCCGATGCGCCGCCTGCGACGCGTTGAGGGATTGGTTCGAATGGCTCACGTTGACCTCGCTCGTGGTTCGCGAACCTGTATCGCCCCGGCCCCTGGGGACGGCGCAAGCTCTAGCCGGCTCTAGCCGCAATGCCGGTCAGTTTGCGCTCCTCCTCGTCGAGGCCGGGCGCTTTCGCGCGTAGTTGCTCATCTTGATCTTGACGGCGCGTGGGTAGACACGTTCGGGGCGCCGCGGCGGCAACAGGAAGCGCCGGATCTTGTCGCGCATGTCATCGAGATGCTTCGGGATGGCCCCCGGCGACGTTGTGATTGTGGACCATCCCCACTCGTCGACGATGTATCGAAGCGCAGCGATGAAGCTGATGCGTAGCGGTGGGACGCCGACCTCGTCGGCGATTCGTTCCATCTCGAGGCGGACGAGGTTGTAGGCAATCAAGAGGCCCCAGAGTTCCTGCTCGACGGTCGCCGGCCTCTTGCTGCGGATCGTCTCGAGACGCTGGAGCATCTCCGTCTTGACCTCGCCCCACCCGAGTTCGATTTCCCAGCGTTCGTGATAGAGGACACGTAGTTCCTCAGTGGGATACTGCTTCGAATCGACCAGCGACGTTAGCAATGTCGAAGGGCGATAGCCCTTGCGCTGATACCGGATGGCTCGGGCCTGGAAGGTCTTCGGTAAGGTGGGGTCCTTGCGACGTGCTTCGCTGCTCACCGTGATCTCGACGAGTTGATCGCCGGGGCCAAGCGACTTAAGTACCGTCCATTTCGAGTTGGACTTGGCGCGCGTCAGCCAGTGCCGATTCGTGCCGCCCGCGTGCAGTGGAACGAGCACGTTCGCCTGCAGATATCCGCGGTCGATGAGAACCAAGCTGTTGTCGGGTACGCTGCCCCAGAGGCGCTCAGCGTATCGGCGCTCATCCGTGCCATAGGGACCGAAGCCGGCATCGACGATCAAGTGCGACCGCAGCGCCATCATCGACACCAGCCTGACCTGGGGGTACCCAGTCTCGCCACGCTGTCCGCCCTTCTGGCTCCCAAAATGTGCTCGGTTCTCGTCGGTATCGGGAACACGTAACGTCGTTCCGTCGACGCCAAACAGCGACAGACCGCGCCAAGGATCTGCCTTGGCGCTACGCAGCCCCCATTCGGGGCTGGTCCGCAGAAACAGCATGTGCAGCGGGTCGGGGCCAACCCGAGCTCGCGCCTGCACGATGGCGCTCGGCGCAATGCCTCGCGCGCCTTCTGCCGCCGGCAGGGCCAGATCAAGATGCCGCACCACCTCGGCAATTGGCCGGTCGCGAATCAACGCCATGCCGATCACCAGCCAGACCACGCGCTCCGCCGGAAGTCGTCGCTTGCGCAACGTTGCGACCCCTGTTGTGAGCAGCGCCTCGTCGATCCACGCCGCATCCAGATGACGGGCGAAGTTCGCGAAGTTCTCGGGCCCGACCTTCGCGGTCAGCGCCAACGCTTCCTCGAATCGCAGTTCGATCTCGCTCAAGATCGCCGCAGCATGATCCTCGGCACCGAGCGAATCTAGGCCGCTGGCCGACTCGCCGAATTCCGGATTATCGTCGAGGGGTTGCGCCTATCTGATCGGCATTGCGGCTAGGGCTCG
>JBOGYW010000173.1:0-2114 GCA_050696815.1 Solirubrobacterales bacterium
CTCCAGCGCGGCCTTGCGGCCCGCTTCAAGGGTGGTGGCCGGCATTACTTGGCACCCGCCTCGACCGCCGCTGCCTCCACTTCCTGGCGGACCCAGTCGTAGCCGTGCTCTTCGAGCTTGGCCACCAGCTCCGGGCCGCCTTCTTCGACGATCCGGCCGTCGAGCAGGATGTGCACGAACTCGGGCTTGACGTAGTCCAGGATGCGCTGGTAGTGGGTGATGATCAGCGAGCCCATGCCGCGCTCGCGCAGAGCATTGACGCCTTCGGAGACGATGCGCAGGGCGTCGATGTCGAGGCCGGAGTCGGTCTCGTCGAGCACCGCGATCGTCGGCTCGAGCATCGCCATCTGCAGGATCTCGGCGCGCTTCTTCTCGCCGCCGGAGAATCCCTCGTTGAGGTAGCGGCTGGTGAACTCCCTCGGCACGTGCAGAAGGTCGATGTTCTCCTTCAGCTTGTCGCGGAAATCCTTGACGTTGATCGGCTCGTCGCGGTGCGCGTTGATCGCCATGCGCAGGAAGTTGGCGACCGAAACGCCCGGCACGACCGCCGGGTACTGGAAGGCGAGGAAGAGGCCGGCCTGCGAGCGCTTCTCAGGGTCTTCCTCGGTGATGTCTTCACCGTTGAAGATGATCTGGCCCTCGGTGACCTCGTATGTGTCGTTGCCCATCAGCACGTTGGCGAGCGTCGACTTGCCGCTGCCGTTCGGGCCCATCAGGGCGTGCGTTTCGCCCTTGTTGACCTGCAGGCTGACGCCGTGGAGGATCTCACGCTCCTCGGTCTTGACGTGAAGGTTGATGATCTCGAGATCTGCCATCTGTGCTGGTGCTCCTGTTGCTTGCTTGGGGGGTCGTTGGTCGAAGTTTCTTGTGGAGCGGCGCCGGGGGAGCGCCGAACCTGTGTGGTTGTGGGCCGCTTTGTCGCGGTTAGGCGACTGCGACGGCGGCTTCGCCGGGTTCGCGCTTGGCTTGCGCCGCGGCTTCGATCCGGCCGTTGGCCTTCGCGTTTGCCGCTGCCAGATCGCCCAGTGTCATCTCGGTGAGAGAGCGGACGATCGAACCCTGGACCCTGGTCCAGAGAATCTTGGTCGGACATATTTCGTTGACCTCGCCCTCGCGGGTGCAGGTCACGTCGCCCTCACCGGACGAGCTGATGCATTCGATCGGCGCGATCTGACCTTCGAGCGCCTCGACGATCTGCGCCATGCTGATCTCGCCGGCCTTCTGCGCGAGCAGGTAGCCACCGCGCGGGCCGCGCCGCGATTCGATCAGCCCGGCCTTCTTGAGGCGGGCGGCAAGGTGCTCGAGGTAGGCAAAAGGAAGCCCATTGTCCTCGGCGATCTGCGCAAGCGATGCCGGGTAGGTCCCTTTCGGGTCCTTTGCCTGCTCGTTCGCTAGCGCAACCATCACACGCACGCCGTACTCAGCTCGGGTCGAAAACATCATCGTGCGCTAAATCCTAGCGCTGAGGTATGACTTATTGGCCGAGGGTGGTCCTGCGCCGGCGCATTGATGCGGTTGCCTCGAGATAAGAGTGGTAGGCGCTTTGCCCGCCAAATGCCTTGAGACCGGCTTCGTGGTCGACCATCCACCACGGCCGCTCCCCTGAGTACGCGCCGTGAGAAGAGTGCTTCAAGCGATTCTGCGCCGACGGGTTGAGGTGGACGTAGGCGATTGTGTTGGCGAGATCGGCGGCACCTGT
Source organism: Solirubrobacterales bacterium (assembly GCA_050696815.1). Lineage (GTDB taxonomy): Bacteria > Actinomycetota > Thermoleophilia > Solirubrobacterales > JACPNS01 > JACPNS01. The sequence continues at coordinate 1,700 of JBOGYW010000173.1, forward strand.
GATGGTGCGGCTGCGGTAAGGGGATTGCCAAATGCTGCCGGAAGTGCCTGCGCGGCTGTTGATGCGAGCGGCGTGCTTGCGCTTGAGAGCGCCGATCAGGCGCCTGACGGCCAGCGTGTCGCTGCCGACACGCAGCACCAAGTGAAAATGGTTGGCGAGCACCGCGAAGGCCAAGAGTGTGGGGCGCGATCCTACGGGAGTTGCCTCCAGCGTGTTGGCGAGGTCGGAGAGGAACGCTGCGATGTCGTCGTCGCTGTAAAACACACGGCGTTTGCTCAAGCCGCGACTGGCGACATGCAAGTGGTCGCCGGGTAGATACGAGCGGTCACGAAAACGGGAGGCCACACTTACTTAAGGGCTGCAGGCGGTGGAGTTGACCCCCTCGGGCCGTTCAAACTGACACTTGGTGTCAGTT
>JBOGYW010000174.1:0-2011 GCA_050696815.1 Solirubrobacterales bacterium
GCGCGTCGCTTCGCGACGCCCGTCGAACGATTCCCAAGGGCCACCTCTTCGTGTTGTTTTCGTGCCTTCTATGTTGCGGGCCGTCGTCAAGCTCCTTCAAATACGCATGCTCGAGCGTGTCGCCGCCGGAGCCGACCGCCCACCCATCAGCGGTCGGCGGAGGCGGCCTTCACGTCCTCCCATCGTTCGAGCGTGGTGCGGTCGCATCGCGCGTTCGGCTGTGAGCACGAGTGCCGACTCGTCCTCGCCTTCTATCCGAGCTCGCGTGTGACGCGGCCCCCTGAGACCAGCCAGTCTCAAGCCGAACCTCGGGCTGCGGTACCTTCTTCGTGTCGGTCGCCATCAGCGAGCCCGTCACAAACCGTACGCGCAGCACGCGTGCGATCCGCATCCGGCGCTACCGCGCTTTCAGCATGGCGCCGGCCGGGACGACGCCCTGCGTCGCATACCGCCAGAGCGCGATCAACAACTTCCGGGCCAGCGCGACGATGCCGACCTTTCGCGTCCGCTTGCCCGTCGAAAAGCGTTCTTGGTACCATCGCGCCAGCGCGCTGTGCGGTTGCCAACGGAGCCAGCCCCACGCCAGCTGTACCATCACCGATTGCAGCCGTTTATTGCCGGCGCGCGTGATTCCCTGGTCCCGCGACGACTCGCCACTGTCGTACTTCGCCGGCGCGAAGCCGAGCAGCCCGCCGATCTCGCGGCGATTCCGAAACGCTCGCCACTCGAGGCCTTCATCGAGCAATACCGACGCACTCGTCGTCGCCACGCCCTTCAGCTGCACCAGCCGCGCGCGAGCACTCGCCGGATCGGCCTGCTGCGTCTTGACCGTTTGCTCGACCGCGAGGGTCGCGATCTGCTCGGCGATCACCGTCAGACGCGCTTCGGCGCGCGCAATCCGCGCGCGCACCTCGCGCGGCAGCGGCGCCTCCGCCCAATCGCGCGCGTCCATCCACCATTCGGCCTGCCGGCGCCTCGAGGTGGGCACGCGGCAGCCCCACGTCGCCAGCCAACTCCCGATCTGATTTCGCAGCCGCGTCTGCTCCTCGGTCAGCGCCGTGCGCTCCCGACTGACGTGACGGGCGGCTTCGACGTCCACCGTCGGGATGTGCACCTCGGACCACGCCTCCCGATCGCCGGCGCACACTCGCACCAGCATCAGCACCAGTTTCATCGCGTCGAGGCGATCGGTCTTGGTGCGCCGCGCCCGCCGGTTGACCTCGATGCTCGCCGAGTCCACGACACGATTCTCGACGCCGAGTCGCAACAACGCGCGATGGATCCAAAACCCATCTCGGCCGGCTTCATAGCAGCTGATCACTCGGACCGCCGGCGCCAGCCCGAACCGGTGCCGCGCCAGCCCGATCACGCGCTCGACCGCGGCGAGATCCCCGCCGCCCACCGTCCGCAGCCACGGCGTCACACCAAACCCCGACGTCATCGCCAGCTTCCAATCGTTTTTCCCGAGCTCAAATGCGACGTACAGCACCGATTCGTTTACACTCACCTCAGAGCGGACCGTTGCGATCATCTGTCTCCTCCTGGCTTGGAATCTAGAAGGAGCTTACTCGCGACGGCCCGCTCTCATAGTCTCTTCGTGGTCCTGCGGTCGCTGACTGCTATACTTCCGCGCAGATGTTCTTTCGCGGCCAAATCATCGGCAAATACAAGATCCTTTCGACGATCGGCAGCGGAGGCTTTGGCACGGTCTATCTCGCGGAAGACACCTGGATCGACAAGAAGGTCGCGCTCAAGGTGCCGCACAAGCAGGGCGTGGACTTCGGCGAGCTGCTGCGCGAGCCGCGGCTGCTCGCCAGCCTCAACCATCCGAACATCGTCACCATCCTCACCGCGGAGAAACAGGAGAACGTCTTCTTCATCGTGATGGAGTTCGTGCCGGGCGAGACGCTCGAGTCGATCATTGCGCGCGACGGGGCGCTCGAGGTGGCGCGCGCGCTCGACTACACGTGCCAGATCTCGAACGCCGTGGACCACGCGCACAAGCAGGGCG
>JBOGYW010000175.1:0-1933 GCA_050696815.1 Solirubrobacterales bacterium
TGGTGACGCTCGGCGAGAACGGGTACACCGGCGACTACAACTTCTCGTCGCGCTTCGAAGAGGGCGACGGCACGAATCCCGAAGAGCTGATCGCGGCTGCTCTCGCCGGCTGCTTCTCGATGGCTCTGGCCAACGACCTCGCTCAGCACGGACACCCGGCCGAGTCGATCGCGACGACGGCGAAGGCGTCGATCCGCCAGATCGACGAAATGCCGACGATCGCCCGCATCGAGCTCGAGACCGAAGGGCGCGTCGACGGCATCGACGAGGCACACTTCATCGAGCACGCCGAGAAGATCAAGCAGGTCTGCATCATCTCGCGCGCGCTCGGCGGCGTTCCCGAGATCGAGCTGACCTCCACGAAGCTGCTCTAGACCGCTTCGGCGCGCCAGATCTGGTTCAGCCGTACGCGCGCACCGGTGCGCAGGATCGACCGCTCGAAGATCACCGCCGCGAAGCGGAAGGCGATGACCGTCGTGATCATCGCGATCGCCACCGAGATCAGAAACTCGGTGGCGCTCGCGTCGCCGATCGCGTAGAGCGCCGGCATCGCGATCGGCGCGGTGAACGGGAAGTACGCGAGCAACTGGAAGAACGTGCCGGACTCGCCGAACAGCACCGAGAAGCTAAGGGAAAAGACGACGATCAGCGGGATCAGCAGCGGCATCGACACCGATGACGCATCGGCCTGGCGGGTGATCAGCGAACCGGCCGCCGCGAACAGCGTGCAGTAGAGCAGGAAGCCGAGCACCAGCCAGATAGCGCCGGCCAGCACCACGCGATAGGTGTCCGCGTGGATCAGATCGGTGCCGGCGAGCGCAGCGCAGACGATGAAGGTGCCGAGCATCGCCAGTAGCTGCAGGCCGGCGGCCGCACCGACGCCGGCGACCTTGCCGGTCAATAGTTGCAGTGGCCGCACGCCGCTGAGCACGACCTCGACGACGCGCGTCGACTTCTCCTCGGCGACGCCCTGCGTGATCTTCATGCCGTTCAGCAGGATGAACATGTAGATCACGAACGCGCTCGCCATGCCTGCAACGCGGCTGGCGAACTCGGCGTGGTCGGCTTCGACCCCGCGGATCGGCACGCGTAGGCCTTCGGCGTCCTGGCCCTGGTCTGCGTAGGGCATCGCCGCCAGCCGCCGGTTGAAGCCGATCAGCTCCGACAGCGCCTGGGCCAAGGTGTTCGTCTGCGACTGCACGCCCGGGCTCGGCTCCTTCTTCAAGAGCAGCGAACGCGCGTCGACGATCACGACATCGATCTCGCCGCTCTCGAGCTGCCTGCGCGCCTCGGCCGGCGAGCTGACGTTCTGCACGAACACCGTGTCAACGCCGGCGACCTTGCCGGCGACCTCCGACACATGCTCCAGGCCGGGCGGGGAGGCGCCGACGATGCCGACGCTCGCGGACGTGTCGCTGTTGCCGATCGCGGCGGGCACCAGCACTGCCGCGGCGACCGCGGCGACCAGCACCAGCGTGACCGTGCGCCACGCCTTGCTGCGCATCTGCTCGCTCAGCTCGCGGCCGGCGACGAGCCGCGCGAGCCTGGTCGGGGACGGATCAGTCATCGCTACCACTCTCCATCGCGTCGCGGAAGATCTCGGATAGACGCCGGCGCTTGCGCGCGAACAGATCTACCGAGCCGGCCGCACGGGCGGCGTCCAGCACGGCCTGGTCGTCGGCGTCTTCCGCGAGGCCGAGCGTGACGACGCCGTCGTCGACCGACTCGATCGTGACCGCTCCGTTCAGCGTCTGAGCCCAGGCGCCATCGGCGTCCCCCGCGACCGCTACGGCCAGCTGCGGCGCGCCGGCACTGCGAAGTTCTTCGACGCTGCCGGTGTTGACCACGCGCCCGTGGTTGATGATCGCGACCGACTCGCAGATGTCCTCGACGAGGTCGAGTTGGTGGCTGGAAAACAGTACGGTCGCGGGGG
>JBOGYW010000176.1:0-1925 GCA_050696815.1 Solirubrobacterales bacterium
CGGTGGTTGCTGGTCGGTGGTTGCTGGTCGGTGGTTGCTGGTCGGTGGTTGCTGGTCGGTGGTTGCTGGTCGGTGGTTGCTGGTCGGTGGTTGCTGGTCAGTAGTTGTCCGGCGGCCGGACGAGTTCCTTTCTCAGTTGTAGTAGTTCGCGCCGCGGATGTTCTCGTGGTCGAGTGCTGGCTCCGGCTTGTCGACCTGCACGGGCTCTATCAGCGGCAGCTGATCGAGCCCGTGCTTCAAGATCGATTCGACGTTCGTGTACGAGCGCGAGCCCGCGATGAGCGCTCGTTCGCAGGCAGCTTCGATCCGGTCATGCGCGTAGCGACGCGTGAGCGACTTGAGCCCACGGCACGATCGGAGACCGTGTTCGGGATGCGGGCGCTCGATGAGGATCGCCCGCACGAGTGCGAGCGTGTGCGGACCGACCTCGGTCGCCCACTCCTCGAAGCTGGCGTCCGACTCCTCGGTGTACTTGCGGTGCGAGGCCGGCATATGCGCCGGGTTCGTCGTCGTCCCTCCGTACTCGAAGCTGCGCACGTGGGACGCGCAGCGCTTGCTCTTGTAGAACACCTCGACGGTCGCCGCCGCGAGACGGATCCATACCTCGTCGGTCGCGCGCTGGTACGGCACCGAGTAGTCGTGATGGTCGACGTTGACGTGGTAGTCGAGCTTGACGGTCGCCTTCGACCAGTCACCGTGAATGAATCGGTCGCGCGGCAGCGCGGTGAGCTCCGGGCGATCGAGCTCCTCGAACAGCTGGCGCCGCGACTTGCCGTACCGCTTCATCACGCGGCTGTTGAGATCGGCGACCAGCACTGCGATGTGCTCGTTGATCTCGTCGAGCGAGAAGCACGTGATGTTGCGCAGCCTCGCGAGGATCCAGCGCTGTGCGATGAGAACGCCGCCCTCGACCTTCGCCTTGTCTCGAGGTTTGAGCGGACGCGCCGGCAGGATCGTCGTCGAGTAGTGCTGCGACCACTCCTCGTAGGTGCGCTGGATCCCCGGCTCGTACCGGCTCGCGAACACCACGCCGCTCTTGAGCTGATCGGGGACGAACGCGCCAGGCGCGCCGCCAAGAAACTCGACGAGCCTGACGTGGCTCGCGATCCAGTCTGCCGACCTCTGAGTCGCCGTCGCCTCGGCGTACGTGTAGTTCGACGCCCCCATCACCGCCACGAACAGCTCGACCTCGACACGCTCGCCGGTCGCGGGGTCGACGATCGTCAGCTTGTTGCCGGAGTAGTCGACGAAGCATTTTTCGCCGGCCTTGTGGACCTGGCGCATCGTCACCCGCACGTGCTCCGCCCACTCGTTGTACAGCTCGACGAACTTCGTGTAGCCGTACCCGTTGGGGTTGGCGAGGAAGTACTCCTCGTGCAGCAGCCGCAACGTGAGGCCCTTGCGCCGCAGTTCGATGTGGATCGCCGCCGGGCTCGGCAGCGGGCGTGGCGCGATCGTCGACGGCGGCGGATACATCCGCGCCTCGAGCTCCTCCTCGCTCAGCGCCTCCACCTCCTGCCAGCTCGTGATCCCGGCGCGTCGCGCGCGGCCCTCGAGCTCGCTGACTGTCCCGAGGCCAACGCCGAGGGCCTTGACGACTGCGCGGTGGCTGCGGCACTGCTGCCATTTCAGCCGAAGAATCTCCCGGGTCTTTCGCATGGACAGTCGCTCCGTTGGCATGGGCCCTCTTCGGGGCGCCCTCGAAGCACCGTCCTCATCGCGGCGTCAGCCGACGCCCACTTGGCGCCGAGCGTCCACCCTCCCTCTGACCGCGGCCGATTGGTCGGGCCGCCGTTCATGATCGGCGGTTTCGGTGTTCACGATGCCGCGGTTTCGGTGTTCACGATGCCGCGGTTTCGGTGTTCACGATGCTGTGAATTTCGCACTCTAACGATCTGAGGGACCATCGGCTCGAGAACCAGCAC
>JBOGYW010000177.1:0-1919 GCA_050696815.1 Solirubrobacterales bacterium
ATCAAGCTCCGCCAACAACGACGACCGTAGGCTTGGTCACCCCTGACGTCTAACGAGGCTGTAGAAAAACCTCGGTTGTGACGCCAGGGAGTGCGGGGTCGGCGCGACGACCGCGACGAGACGTAGGAGGAGCGTTCTTGAAAGTTCATGAACGCGGGACGCGCCTGACCGCGAGCGCGGACAGCACAGGTGAGCGTCGGCAGGTCGTTTCCATCGGGTCGGGCAACCGCTATTGGGCGAAGCCGTGCCGCGCGAGCTTCTCGATGTTGTGCACGAGACAGAACAGCTTCCACTGGCCGTCGACTTTCAGGCGGCCGCGCAACGTGAAGCGGGTGAGTCCTTTGTTGTAACAGAGATTGCCGAAGACCGGTTCCACCGTGCCAAAGCGTTGGCCATAGAGCCACCGACCCTCCGGTGAATCGATGCGTCGCTTCATCTGTGCGGTGTGTGTTTCCGGGAGCGGCGCCGTTTTGCCGCGGAAGAACATCACGGAGCGGACGGCGGTGGTGGCCGGCGTACGCAGGCACTGCGCCCGGAGCGGGCACGCGAGACAGTCCCGCTTGCGCCCCTGAAACTGTTCCCAAATGGTGTCCCGAATGACGTGTTCGTGGCCGTTGCGATTCAGCGTCTTTCCCGCGGGACAGCGGCACGTGCGCGTCTCCGCGTCATACGCAAAGTCGCTCGCCTGAAAGAGCCGGGAGGGCTGCTCCGACACGGCGGCGGCATCGGCCGGGCTGGCCGATTTGTCGTGCAGCGGATCCGGCGCACCTTTGTGAACCCCCCGCGTCGCGAAGCGCTCGTCCCGACGCCGCATGTCATTGTCCGCGATCAGTGCGTTGACCGCGAGCTCGCTCAGCCGCTCGAGATTGGCTTCGCTGTGATAGCCGGCATCTGCGGCGATGAGCGACTGTTGAGCCAGCTCGCCGTGTATCGCGGTCACCACCGGAAGCAGCAGCTCGTGCTCCGATCCTGTGCCGTGCGCCTGCGCGTCGACGATGATCTGGTGCGCCGCGTCGACCGCCGCCACGCCGGTGTAGCCCTGAATGACGCCTTTGCCGGTCGCCATCTTCGCGCTTTCGTTATCCGTGCGATTGCTCTTCCGGATGCTCCCCTTCGCGCCGCGCCGGTCGTCGGGATGTGTGGCGAGCCAGTCGCGAATCTCGGCGGCATCGTGCTCGAGTCGCTCGATCCGCTTGGTCTCTTTCTCCCGCAGCGTTGGCTCGACCGGGAGCTGGTCCGCCGCGCGATGTCGCGCGAGGATCGTTTGCGCTGTCGCTTCGAGCTTGGTCGCCTGGCGCTCGAACTCCGCGCGCGTTCCGCTTCGTCGCTTCGAGGCATTGCTCGGGAGCTTCACGCCGTCGATGGCGAACATCTCGCGGCCAATGAGGCCCTCGGCGTCGCAGATCGCCACCACCGCGCCGAAGACGCGCGCGATGTCGTCGCCGAGGGTGCTCACGAAGTGCGCGATGGTGGTGAAGTGCGGCGCGCTATCACCGCAGAGAGCGATGAACGTCACGTGCTCACGGCACAGCTGCTCAATTCCGCGACTGCTGACGACGCCGTGCGCATAGGCGGCGAGCACCACCTTGAGGAGCATCCCCGGCGGGTAGGCCGGCGCCCCAGTCGTGTCGTTCCGAAAGCGCGCGTCGAAGCTCGAGAGATCGATCGCATGTTCGAGCAAGTGATTTAGCGCATGCTCGAACGTCCCCGGGAGGAGTTGGCGGGCGAGATCGATGGGCAGGAACTTCGGGTTCGTGTCGATGCGCTTGTAGCGGGCCATGGGCAGGACACCAGTGAGGGTCAACCGCGAGTGGGCGCGACAAGAACGATCCCAGTCTTGCTCCTCCTCTAACTCTCCTGTTGCGGCCGCAGTCACCTGACCCCAGACTGAATTCTGGGTTTTTCTACATCCTCAACGA
>JBOGYW010000178.1:0-1911 GCA_050696815.1 Solirubrobacterales bacterium
TCGGCTTCGGTGTGGAGCGTGGTGACGCGGTCCGCGAAGCCGAGCCGCTCGGCCGAGCGCTCGACGACGTCGAGCATGCCCTCTGAGATGTCGGTGCAGACGACGTTCTCGATCACGTCGTTCTGCATCATGTTCAGCGAGAAGTAGCCCGTGCCCGAACCGATCTCGAGCGCGCGCGGGAAGCGCGGCGGGTACTTGCCCAGCACCTTGCGCGTCTTGATCGCAACCTGACTCTGGCCGATCGGGCCGTAGTCGATGCCCCACTTCGCGTCGTATTCATCCGCGGCGGCATCGTGGTAAGCGATGTTTGCGTCCTTGATTTGATCGGCTGTCAGTGCCATCAGCGGCGCAACTATAGTGCGCGCCCGATGTCAGACGACCCACAAGCCCCCGTTTACGTCCAGCAGAACCAGCCGGAAGGCGTGCCGCCGCTCGAGCTGACCGGCGAGCGCACGCTGCCGGATCTGCCGGAGGAGAACTACTGGTTCCGCCGCCATCTGGTCGTCTACGACTGGATTGCGCGGCGTATTGCGGGCAAGCGCGTCGTCGACATGGCGTGCGGCGAAGGCTACGGCAGCGGAGTGCTGGGAGCGGCCGCAAAGCATGTCACCGGCGTCGACGCCAACCCCGAGGCTTACGAGCACGCGAAGGCGAAGTACGAGAACGAGCAGGTGACGATCGTGCGCGACCTGATCGAGACCTACCGCGAGCCCGAGCCGGTCGACGCCGTGGTCTTTCTGCAGACGATCGAGCACGTGCAGGACCCGGCCGCCGTGCTGCGCCACTTCGCGTCGCTGCTGCGGCCGGGCGGCGAGGTGTACGTCTCGACGCCGAACCTGTTCACGCTTGCGCCGCCCGGCGCCGAGAAGTCCGACAATCCCTGGCACGTCAAGGAGTACAAGCCCCACGAGTTTCGCCAGCTCTGCCAGGAGGTCTTCACAGAGGTTGAGATCTACGGCCTGTTCCACGCCCGCAAGCTGCGCCTGCACGAACTGGTGATTCGCTACGCCGGCTGGGACGCGGTGCACAAGAAGCTCGGCTTGACGAAGTTCTTTTACGACCGCTTCACGCCGGCGATCAGCAAGCGCGACTTCGTGCTGCGCCCCGGCCCGACCGACGACTCGCTCGCCAAGGCACTCGACTTCGTCGCCGTCTGCCGCAGCGCGCGCGCCTAGGATCGGCAACATGGAAGCGCGCGGCGAGCTTGCGATCGTCCTGCATACGCACATGCCCTACGTGGAGGGCTTCGGCACCTGGCCGTTCGGCGAGGAGTGGCTTTGGCGCTGCGTCGCCGAGAGCTATCTGCGCGTAGCGCCGGTGGTCTCGGGCAAGCCGGTGACGGTCGGCATCACGCCGGTGCTCGCCGACCAGTTCGAGACGATGCGCGGCGACGCCGGCGACCGCATGCTCGGCTTCTTCAACGATTCGCGCGAGTACTGCTTCGGCGAGGACATGCGCTCGTTCTATGAGGTGGGCGAGGGCGAGCTGACGACTGCGCTCGAGCCGCAGCTCGCCGACTACCGCTCGGCGTCCGCGCGCTTTCAGGGCGATCTGGCACGCGACCTGAACGCGATGATCGCCGCGCTCGGCGAGAGTGGCGTGGAGCTGCTCGGCGGCCCGGCGACGCACCCGGTGCTGCCGCTGCTGGCGACGGACTTCGGGATCGACACGCAGATGGCGAGCGGCCTAGCCGCCCACGAGCGCCGCTTCGGCGCGCGCGGAGCAGGGATCTGGCTGCCGGAGTGCGCCTACAGGGCCGGCGTGGACGCCGCGCTCGCGCGCCACGGCGTCGAATACTTCTGCGTCGACCAGTCGGCGATGCACGGAGCGGATTCGTTCGACAATCTCGAGCCGGTTGTGACGCCGGCGGGTCCGACCGCCGTACCGATCGACTGGCTGACGGTCGAGCGC
>JBOGYW010000179.1:0-1694 GCA_050696815.1 Solirubrobacterales bacterium
TCGGTGCGCTGTCCAGATGTACAAATGGACGCGCTGGTCGACGCACATTGGGGAGCCACCTACCTTGCACAAGTTTCGGCGCGCCGGAAAAACCCCTTATTTGCAGGTAAATAGCGCCTGGATAGCGGGCCTCCAGGCGACTCTCCATCGGTACAGGTGACCCCCTGATTTTTTGTCCGACGGGACCGTGGAGGGCATAGAGGCCGCCATTAACTTCGTTCTTGCATCACCCGCTGACCCCCATCAGTGAAGCCGCAGGCGAACGCCCACTCGCGAAGGCGGCATACCCAAAGGAGATAGAGGATGCAAGAGGACACTCCGAATGTCACGGAGTCGGCCATGACAGAAGTGCTGACGACGCCGCTTTCGCGCCGTGACGCTCTGCTCAAGGGCTCGGCTTTGGCGGCGGCTCTGACACTTCCCGCGTGGGCACTATCGGCCTGCGGCGGCGAGAAGACGGCCAGCGGAAGTGGTGCGACCGGCGGCGCCGGCGGCAAGACGATCAAGATCGGGTTCATCGCGCTGACCGACTGCGCGCCGATCATCATGGCCGACAGCCTCGGCTACTTCAAGCAGCGCGGCCTCAACGTGGAGGTGGTCAAGCAGGCCTCGTGGCCCGCCACTCGCGACGCGCTCCTCAATGGCGACATCGACGCCGCCCACTGCCTGTTCAGCATGCCGTTCGCGGGTGCCACCGGACTGGGCGGGCAGCCGAAGAACGACAAGCTGAAGATCGCGATGACCCTGAGCAACAACGGTCAGGCGATCACGCTCAAGAAGAACCTCGCTGCCGCCGGTTACGGCGACCTCGAGAAGGCGAAGGCGGCGATCGGTGGTGGCAACGGCCAGACCTTCGCGATGACCTTCCCCGGCGGAACTCACGACGCTTGGCTGCGCTACTGGCTGCTGGCGATGGACATCTCGATGGACACGCCGAAGATCATTCCGATCCCGCCGCCACAGATGGTCGCGAACATGACCGCCGGCAACATGAACGGCTACTCGGTCGGCGAGCCGTGGAACGCCGTCGCGGTCGAAAAAGACATCGGTTTTACGACGATCACCAGCCAGGACATCTGGACCAACCACCCCGAAAAGGCGCTGGTCGTCAACGAGGGATTCGCGAAGAAGCGCGAGAGCGAGCTCAATGAGGTGATGGGCGCCGTGCTCGACGCCTGCAAGTTCTGCGACCAGGAGGGCAACGTCCCGAAGGTCGCGCAGACGATCGGCACGCCGGCGATCGTCAACGCCAAGCCGGCCGACATCGAGCCGCGCCTGAAGGGCGACTACGACCTCGGCGCCGGTCTCGGCGAGAAGAGCTTCGGCGAGCGCCGCATGCGCTTCTACCGCGACGGCGAGACGAACCTGCCGCGACCGAGCGAGGCGATCTGGTTCATGGCGCAGTACCAGCGCTTTGGCTATCTCGACAAGGCCCCGGCCTACGACTCGATCGCCGACAGCGTGATCCTCAGCGACCTCTACGCGGGTGTCGCCAAAGCTGAAGGCGTCCCGGTGCCCGACGACGGCATGGCGCCATTCACGGTGAAGCTCGACAACACCGTGTTCGACCCCAAAGATCCAGACAAGGAGGCCTCACGGGCATGAGTACCGGTTCGGACCTGAATCTCGGACCGACGGGCGCCGCCGAGGCGCAGCCGTCGGCCTTCGACACCGGCGGCGCCGCGAGCTCGAGC
>JBOGYW010000180.1:0-1631 GCA_050696815.1 Solirubrobacterales bacterium
CGCGCCGCGCGGCGCGGGGACGATCTGGTCACCGACCTGCTGGCCCGCGGCGCGCGCCGTCAGGCTCATGTGGTCGACGACCATCAGCTTCGACGCCCTCACGAGCGCAAAGACGAACAAACCCAGGAAGATCGCCGAAAGCAGCCCGATCCGGCGTTCGATCAGTCCCATTTATTGGCCCCCGCCCACTCCAGTCGCATCGGTCACACCGCCCACAGAGACTTGGTTCGTCGGGGCGGTGCCGGATGCCTGCTGAGGAGCGGCGGTTGCCGTCTGCTGCGGAGCGGCTGTGGGCGTGGCATTTGTTGTCGTCGGCGCGGCGTATCCCTTGGCTGCCTTCAGGGCGTCGCCGTGCTTGGAGCGCAGATAAGTGAACTGCTCGGGCAGCGGCGGCACCATGCCGAAGCGCTTGGCGTAACTCTGGATCCGCTCCGCCGAATCGAGATGCGCGACCTGTGCGCGCAGCGCGGTGTTCTCGCGCTGTAGCACGAGCGCGCGAGCCGCGTACTTGCTGTAGCCGTCGCCGGCCTGCAGCTTGCCGACGTTGATGTAGATCAGGCCGGCGCCGAGCAGCGCGGCGATCATGATCAGGATGCGGCCCTTCGCGAAGGGCTGTGTGCCGGCCGCCGGCAGACGGTCGAGTCCGCCGGAGATCACCCGCAGCATCGGCTTTGCGACTGCGCCCGCCGGACGCGCGACTTCGGTCGCGACGCGCACGGCGCCGACAGCAGCGGCGCCGGCACCTACCGCGACGGCACGAACCGAACCGCCGCCACCACCACGCGGCGCAGTACTACGGGCGCGGCTGCGAGTGGCAGGACCGCGATCGGCATTCAAGCTTCTGAGCGAGTCGCGTCGGGTCGCGGCGACGCGGTCGACCTTGCGGCGCTGCGGCGTCGTGGCCTTCCCGGATCCGCGCGAGGCCTTGACCTCGGGCCGTTTCGAACGCCGTGTGATCTTGATCTCGGGTTCGGCGGGGCGCTTGCGCGCCGGGCGGCGCGTCTGGCCGTGATCGACCTTCGCGCCGGCGGTCGCTGGGGCCCTCATGTGTCCATCCCGAAGTCGAGTTCGCCCGGGCGGTCGGCCGCGATCTTCTTCGCGACGCGCAGCTTGCCGGACTTTGCACGCGGGTTCGCGGCGATCTCCCCGTCGCTCGGCGAGATCGCGCGGCGACTGACCAGCTCCGCCTGCGGCTCACGGTCGCAGGTGCAGATCGGGAACTCCGGCGGGCAGATGCAGCCCTGTGCAAGATCGGCGAGGAAGCGCTTGGTCATCCGGTCCTCAAGCGAATGGAACGAGATCACCGCCAGCCGCCCGCCGATCGCAAGCGTTTCCCAAGCCAGCGGAAGAGCGCGTTCGAGCTGAGCGAGCTCTTCGTTGACAGCGATGCGGACTGCCTGGAAGACGCGTTTGGCGGGGTGACCGCCGGAGAAGCGGGCAGGCACCGGGATCGCAGCAGTGATCGCTTCGACCAGCTGCTCGGTCGTCTCGATCGGGCTGCTTTCGCGGCGGCGCACGATCTCGCGCGCGATCTGCCGTGCATATCGCTCCTCCCCATACCTGTCGAAGATGTTCGACAAGCGGCGCTCATCCCATCCATTGATCAGGTCGGCGGCGTTGAAGTCCTGCAT
>JBOGYW010000181.1:0-1564 GCA_050696815.1 Solirubrobacterales bacterium
GCGGGCCCTGGGCGAGCGCCACCTGGAAGCCCTTCTCGTAGACCAGCCGCCCGACCAGCAACACGAGCCGCTCGTCCGGCGCCGCGAACTGCGCGCGCCACTCGTCGAGGTTCTCCATCGGCCGTAGGTCGCCGGGGTCGATGCCGTTCGGGATCACCGCGACGGCACTTTCTTCCAGGCCGTAGATGTCGGCGACGTGCTCACGCATGTACGAAGAGCAGGTGATCACCGCGTCCGCGCGGTTCGTGATCCACTTTTCAACGCCGTGGATGTGCGACTGCGGGTGCTTGTCCACCCAGCCCTGGTGGCGGCCGTACTCGGTCGCGTGGATCGTCATCACCAGCGGGCACTCGAGCCGCTTGGCCAGGTGGTCACAGGCGCTGGCGACCAGCCAGTCGTGGCCGTGCACCAGGTCGAAGTCGTATTCATCGCCGAGTTCAACGCCGGCGCCGAGCATGTCGGTGTTCATGTGTTCGATCCAGGTCACGAACTCGCCGAGGTCGCGCGGGCGGTTCGGCTCGCGCACTCGGTGCACATGCACGCCGTTCATCACCTGCTCGGCCGGCGCACCCTCGTCGCCCCGGGTCAGCACATGCACCTCGACGCCAAGCTGCACGAGACCTTCAGCGAGCTTGCGCACGTGGCGCGCCAAGCCGCCCTCGATCAGTGGCGGGTACTCCCAGGAGAGAATCAGTGAGCGCATCTGTCGTTACAGCGGGGGGATAGCCAGATCCGGCGCTAACTGAGCAACCGTCGGCGGCGCTGATTGTCGCATAGCCGCGCCTCGAACAGCCGATATCGCCCGCTCGAAGGCGGCGAGATGACCGGCGAAGCGATCGCTCGCGTACTCGCCAGCGGTCTCGCGATTGGCGATAAACGCCCAGTCGCTCGACTGCAACGCAAGCAGTTCGCGAGCGGCGCGCTGCGCCGCGGGACCGTCGGCCGGTGAGTGACCGAGTAGGTCGAACAGTTCAAGTTCGGCGGCGCGCGCCTGCCACGCGTAGCCCGCGCCGACGGGCTTGTCCCAGGTGGACAGGTCCTTTGACTCACCCCAGCTCGAGGTTGCGAGCGGGCGCTTCACCGGCTCGCGGCGCGCGACCCCCTCGCCCAAGGTCACCAGCTCGATGCCGGCGCCCGCGGCCTGATCGAGCACCGCTTCGAGCCACCAAGGCCCCTCGTACCACCAGTGACCGAGCAGCTCGGTGTCGATCGCGAAGACGCACAGTCCGCGGCGGCCGCGCTCGTCGGCGTAGACCTCCAGCCGCGCGGCGACGTCGCGCACGAACGCCGCGGCATGCGCGTGCGCCTGCGCCCGTGCGGCGGCCTCGACCCACGCGCCGCCGTCGTTCTTCCAGGCCATCAAGCTGTGGATGCTGCGCTTGAAGGTGGAGCGGTAGGCGCCTGCCGCCGGGTAGCCGTCGGCATGCCACACGCGCTCGACCGTCAGCCAGTCGATCGGTACGGCGGTCGGACCCGCCGGCGTCACAACCGGCTCGAGATTGTCGAACGAATCCGCTCCGTGCATCGCCGACTGGTCGACGCAGAAGTATTCGACGCCTGTCTC